>JACCSF010000263.1 GCA_013813135.1 Thermoleophilaceae bacterium
AGGCGGTCGACCAGGGCCGCACCGACGAGCTCGTCAAGAAGGCCGACGAGACCCTCGTGCCGAGCCTGAGCGAGCTGCCGGGCTTCAGTGGCTATTACCTCATCGAGGCCGGTAACGGCGTCATCAGCTCCATCGGCTTCTTCGACACCTCGGACCACGCCGACGAGTCGACCCGCGTCGCATCCAACTGGGTGCGCGAGCAGAAGCTTGAGACGGCGCTGCCGAACCCGCCGAAGATCACGAGCGGCGAGGTCGTCGCCCACAAGACACGCGAGCTCGTCCAGGCCTAACACGGCCTGAGCACTCGCGTAGGAGAGAAGGCCCGCGCGAGCGGGCCTTCTTCTCTGTCCGAAGCGGATTTCGCTTAGGCTCGCGCCGCCATGGATACCGAGCTGCTGTTCCGACCGGCCACCGAGCTCGCTGCGCTGATCCGCAGCGGGGACCTGACCTCTCGGGAGCTCACAGAGGCCGCCCTCGAGCGCATCGAGGCGATGCAGTCAGGCATCAATGCCTTCGTCCACATGGATCCCGACGGCGCTCTGGCCACCGCCGACGCCGTCAGCGCAGGCGACGACCGGCCCTTCGCCGGCGTCCCGATCGCCGTCAAGGACACCGCCGCGGTCGCGGGCATGCCGTACACCCTCGGCTCCGACGTCTTCGGCGACTTCGTCCCCGGCCACGACGCCTTCGTGGTGCGGCGGCTGCGGGAGGCCGGCTTCGTCATCGTCGGCAAGACCAACCTGCCCGAGTTCGGCATCCTGCCCGTCACCGAGCCGCGCCGCTTCGGCCCCACGCGCAATCCCTGGGACACCGAGCGCACGCCGGGCGGGTCATCGGGCGGCGCGGCGGCCGCCGTCGCGGCCGGCATGGTGCCGCTCGCTCACGGCAGCGACGGCGGCGGCTCGATCCGCATCCCCGCCGCGTGCTGCGGGCTGGTCGGGTTGAAGCCCAGCCGCGGGCGGGTCTCGCGCGGCCCCGAGCAGAGCGACGACTTCCTCGTCCAGGACGGCGTGCTCACGCACACGGTCG
Source organism: Thermoleophilaceae bacterium (assembly GCA_013813135.1). Lineage (GTDB taxonomy): Bacteria > Actinomycetota > Thermoleophilia > Solirubrobacterales > Thermoleophilaceae > JACVRW01. The sequence continues at coordinate 1,030 of JACCSF010000263.1, forward strand.
CGGAAACCGCGGCGCTGCTGGATGTGCTGGCCGGCTACGAGGCCGGCGATGCCTCCTGGGCGCCGTCGCCTGAGGAGCCGTTCGCCGCGGCCGCGGCGCGCGAGCCGGGCCGGCTGCGGATCGGCGTGACCACCACGGCGCCGATCGATGCGCGGCTCGATCCGCTCTGCGGGCGCGCCGTCGGCGACGCCGCCGAGTTGCTGGGGTCTCTCGGCCACGAGGTGGAGGAGGTCGAGGCGCCCTGGGCCGGCCAGAACCTGCTGGAGGTCTTCACGATGGTGTTCGGCACGCCGATCGCGATGGGCCTGTTCTTCGGAGCCCAGGTGACCGGCCGCGAGCCGGCCGAAGAGCTGGTGGAGGCGCTGTCCTGGACGATCTGGCAGGGCATCCACCAGCGCAACGCGCTCGACTACCTGCTTGCCCGCACCCAGCTCGGGGCGTTCTCTCGCGCGATCGTGGCGCTCTGGGACGAGTACGACGTGGTGGTCACCCCGGCCCTCGCACAACGCCCGGTGCGCATCGGCGAGATCGATTCGTGCAGCGAAGAGCCCTGGGAGGACTTCCGCCGCTCGGGCGAGTTCACGCCCTACACGGCGATCTTCAACGTGACGGGACAACCCGCGATCTCGCTGCCCCTGTTCCACGGCGAGGACGGCCTGCCGCTCGGTGCCCAGCTGGCCGGAAGGCCGGCGGGCGAAGGCCAACTGCTCGCCCTGGCCGCGCAGCTCGAAGCCGCGCGGCCGTGGGCAGAGCGGCGGCCGGAGCAGGCGCCGACCTAGCCGAAAGCGGGGGCCCACCCCCCGCCAAGGACGCGCCGCGCTTACCGAGCGGCGGCCGCGGCGAGCACCCCTTTGTCGCGGTCGTACGTCAGCAGCTCCGCGGCGTCGGCAGGCGACAGCCATCGCAACTCATCGACCTCGTCGTTCGGCTCGAAGCCGGAGTCGGATTCGACGGACATCAGCCAGTACCGCACCTCCTTTGGCCGCCCGCACACCTCGTAGAAAGCCACCGGCAGCGGCCGAACCAGCGAACAGCGCAACCCCGTCTCCTCCCGAACCTCCCGCAGGGCCGCGTCCTCAAACGACTCGTCCGGCTCCAGCTTGCCTTTTGGCAGCGTCCAGTCGTCGTAGCGCGGCCGGTGCACCACGGCCACCAGACCATCGTCGCGCGCCACCACCCCGCCCGCGGCCTGAACCTCAGACGAGGGCATTCACGTCCGCCCCGCCCGGCGCGAACGTCACCCGCCGCACCTCGCACTCGGCGGCCTCGCCGCGCAGCCGCCCCACCAGCGCTCCCGTCTGTTCCCAGTGAGACCAGAAGAGCACGGTCGGCCCGGCCCCCGAGATCGTCGCTCCCACCGCGCCCAGCTCCTCCGCCCGCTCGACCAGCTCCATCGAGCTCGGATACAGCGCCCGCCGGCGCGGCTGATGGAGCGCGTCGTGCAGCCCGCGCCCGATCAATGAGAAATCCCCCTCGGCGAGTCCGAGCACCAGCAGCGAGGCGCGCCCCACGTTGTGCACCGCGTCGGCCAGGGGCACCTCCGCGGGCAGCGCCCCCCGCGCCTCCGCAGTGATCACCTGCGACGGCGGTATCACCAGCACCCCCTCCAGGCCGGCCGGTGGCTCGACCCGCACCGGCTGTTCGCCACCCACGCAGATGACGAAACCGCCCAGCAACGCCGCGGCGACATTGTCCGGGTGCCCCTCGAGCTCGTGAGCCAGCTCGAACAGCGGTGCGTCCAGCTCGTACATGTGGTCGGCCGCGCACAGCCCCGCCACGAGCGCCGCGGCGCTCGACCCAAGCCCGGCGGCCGCCGGGATCGCCGAGCGGATCGAGAAGCTCACGTCGTCGGCGAGATGGAGGCGCTCGAACGCCCGCACGCACAGATTGCTGCGATCGCAGGGCACCCCCGGCACGTCGCATTCCACAGAGAACGACCCGGTCTCCTCGACCCCCAGCTCGAGCTCGATCCCGAGCGCCGCCGCCAGGACGTCGTAGCCGGGGCCGAGGTTCGCCGACGAGGCCGGCACGCGAACGACCCGCCGCCGGTTCACCCGAGCACGGCCTCCTCCACGCTCCCGATGTCGGGCTCGCACGGGACCACGGACCCGGCGCGGTTCATCGCCGTCTGCGGATCCTTCAACCCGTGGCCGGTGAGCACGCACACCACGCGCCCCTCGGCGCCGTACTTGAGCAGCCCGGCCACCGACGCCGCCGACGCCGGCTCGCAGAACACGCCCTCGCGCGCGCCCAGCAGCGAGTAGGCGTCGAGGATCTCCGCGTCGGACACGGCGCGCACCTCGCCGCGAGAGGAGGTGAACGCGTTCATCGCGTCCTCCCAGCGCGCGGGATTTCCGATCCTGATTGCGGACGCCACCGTCTCCGGGGACTCCACGGGCGCGCCCTGCACCAGCGGGGCGGCTCCCTCGGCCTGATAGCCGTGCAGGCGCGGCGCCTCCCCGTACTCCTGGAATCCCTTCCACCAGGACGTCACGTTGCCGGCGTTGCCGACCGGGATGCAGAGCACGTCGGGCGCCTCGCCGAACTCGTCGCAGACCTCGAAAGCGCCGGTCTTCTGCCCCTCGATGCGGAAGTCGTTCACCGAGTTGACGAGCGCGATCGGGTGCCGCCGCGCCAGCTCGCGGACCAGCGCGAGCGCCTCGTCGAAGTTGCCGCGCAGCGCAATCACCCGCGCGCCATGCATCAGCGCCTGGGCCAGCTTGCCGGTGGCGATCTTGCCCTCGGGGACGATCACCGCGCCACGCAGCCCGGCCCGGGCCGCATAGGCGGCGGCACTGGCGGCGGTGTTGCCGGTGGAGGCGCAGACGATCGCCTCGGCGCCCTCCGCGATCGCAGCGCTCACCGCCACCGTCATGCCGCGGTCCTTGAACGATCCGGTCGGGTTGGCGCCCTCGAGCTTGAGCCAAACGTCGGCTCCGGTCAGCTCCGACAGCCTCGGGGCCGGCACGAGCGGCGTGTCCCCCTCGCCCATCGTCACCAGCGGGTCGGCGGGCAACCGCTCGTGGTAGCGCCAGAGACTCAGAAGGTCTCCTCGATCACGCGGATCACGCGCGGCGGCTCGCGTACGAAGTCGAGGCGCGACAGGAGGTCGACAGCGGCGCGGAACTTCGACTCCAGCACCGGGTGCATGACCATGACCAGCCGCGCCTCCTCGCCCAGGCCCTTCTGCACCACCGACCTGATCGACACGTCCTGCATCCCGAGGATCTCGGCGACCTGGGCCAGCACGCCCGGCCGGTCCGCGACCTCGAGGTGGAGATAGAAGGAGAACTCGATGTCGGTGACGATCGGCTGCTCCACCGCCGGGGGCGGCAGCGAGGGCGGCGGGATCATGGCCGAGACCACGTCGCCGAGGACGGCGCTCGCCGTCTGGATGCCGCCCGCGCCGGGGCCGCTCAGCGTGATCTCGGTGATCGCCGGCGACTCGATCGTGACCGCGTTGAACGCGCCGTTGACGCTCGCCAGCGGGTGGTCGGCGTAGAGGAAGGCGGGATGCACGTGCACCGCCACGCCGCCGTTGATCCGCTCGGCGGAGCCGATCAGCTTGAGCGACAGGCCCAGCTCGCTGGCGTAGGCGATGTCGTCGGCGGTGATGCGCTCGATCCCCTCGTAGCTGACCTGGTCGAGCCGTACGGCCGCGCCGAAGGCGAGCCGGGCCAGGATCGCCATCTTGGCGGCGGCGTCCTTTCCGGTCACGTCCTCGGTCGGGTCGGCCTCCGCGTAGCCCATCTCCTGGGCCTCGCGCAGCGCCTCGTCGTAGGAGGCGCCGGTTGCGGCCATCTGGGTGAGGATGTAGTTCGTCGTCCCGTTGACGATCCCGTGGACGCGCTCGATATGGGCGGCGGCGAGCGTCTCGGCCATGACCCGGATCGCGGGCACAACGCCGGCGACGGCACCCTCGAAGCGCAGCTGCACTCCGCCGCGGCGCGCCGCGTCGAAGACCTCCTCGCCGTGCTGGGAGAGCAGCTGCTTGTTGGCTGTGACCACGTGGCGACCGCCCTCGAGCGCGCGCAGCACGTAGTCGCGCGCGGGGTCGGTCCCGCCAATCAACTCGACGATCAGGTCGCTGCGCTCGAGTAGGTCGCCGAAGTCGCCCTGGCTGCGAGTGAGCACGCCGGAGAGCTCGGGGCGCAGGCCGACCTCCGCCTCGATCGCGCCGGCGCGCTCCTCGAGCAGCTCGGCGAAGGCCGAGCCGACCGTGCCGTGGCCCAGCAGGCCGATCCGAAAGGGGTCAGACGTCACGGCGCGTGAGGTCGTCGTAGGTCTCGCGGCGCACGACCACGCGCGCGTCGCCGTCCTTGCAGAAGATCACCGGCGGGCGCAGCAACGCGTTGTAGTTGTTCGCCATTGCGTGTCCGTAGGCCCCGGTGGCGGGGGTTACGAGCACGTCACCGGGGCGCGGGTCGTCGAGCAGCGCGTCGCGCACCAGGATGTCGCCCGACTCGCAATGCATGCCGGCGATCGTGACCTGGTCGCCGCCGCCGAAGCGATCGGCGATCTCCGCCTCGTAGCGTGCGCCGTACAGCATCGGGCGCAGGTTGTCGGACATGCCGCCGTCCACCGCCACGTAGGTGCGGACGCCCGGGATCCGCTTGACGGTGCCGACCGTGTAGATCGTGACCCCCGCGCTGCCGACCAGCGAGCGCCCCGGCTCGCAGAGCACGGTCACGCCCTCGAACGCGTGGCGTAGCAGGGCGTCCACGTACTCCTCGATCGCCGGCGGCCGCTGATCGCGCGTGTACGCGATGCCGAGGCCGCCGCCGAGATTCAGCAGCGGCCAGTCGCCCATGTCGACCAGGACCTCGGCCAGCCGCTCGAAGGCCTCCAGCTCGAACACCTGCGAGCCGATATGCGCGTGCAGGCCGTCGAGCTGGAGCCCCGCCTCGGCGCACGCGGCGACGGCGCGAGGCACGTCGTCCAGCCCGAAGCCGAACTTGGAGTCCTCCTGGCCGGTCTGTATGTACGAGTGGGTCGACGGCTTGATGCCGGGCGTGACGCGCACCAGCACACGCGCCTCGCGCCCGCGCAGACGGTCGATCTCGTCGAAGGAATCCACGACGATGTGGCCCACCCCCGCCTCGAGCGCGTCGTCGAGATCGGCCGGCGTCTTGTTGTTGCCGTGCATGTAGATGAGCTCCGGCTCGAAACCGCCGGCCAGGGCGAGGTGAAGCTCGCCCGCGCTGGCCACGTCGGTGGACAGGCCCTCCTCGGCGAACAGCCGGTAGACGGCCGTGCAGGGAAACGCCTTGCTCGCGTAGATCACCTCGAAGCGCTCGATGCGCGCTCTGAAGGCCTCGAGGTAGGCACGCGACCGGGCGCGCATGTCGTCCTCGGCGTACACGTAGGCCGGCGTGCCGAACTCGCGCGCGAGCTCGACGACGTCGCAGCCGCCGACCTCGAGCCGGCCCTGCTCGTTCAGGCGTGAGCCCAGGGGATAGACATGCGAAACCGCCACCGCCGCCATGCGCGGCGATTATGAAGCAGCGCGCCGGGCGGCCGGGCGCCGCGCCCGCACGGCCGTAGCGGCCCGGCCTGCGATGATCGCCGCCCGATGGAGCATCCCGTGCCCGCGCCGCCGGAGTTGGGAGAGCTCGAGGGGCTCGCCTACGCGCGGTTCCTGCCGGACGTAGAGCCCAGGGCGGGCGTGGTGATCCTGCACGGGGCCGGCTCGGCCAAGGAGTCGCACTTCGACTTCGCCCGTGGCTGCCGCGCGGACGGCATCGCCGCGCTGGCCTACGACGCGCGCGGACACGGGCGCTCCGATGGTGCCTTCGGCCCGGGCGCGATCGACGACGCCCTCGCGATGGTCGAGCTGCTGCGCTCCCAGGCGCCGGCGATCGCGCTGCGCGGCTCCAGCATGGGCGGCTTTCAGGCGATCCACGCCGGCGCGCGCGATCCCTCGCTGTGCGCGGTCGTGGCCATCTGCCCGGCCCCCGAGGAGTTGCTGATGCGCCACCTGCGCTCGGACGAGCCGCTGCGCTTCCGCTGCGACGTGCACGCCACTCGCGAATGGCTCGCGACGCTGGATGTTCACGGGGCGGTGCGCAGCTTCGGCCCGCGGACGGCGCTGTTGCTGCTGCACGCCCACGGCGACGAACAGATCCCGTGGACGGTCAGCGAGGAGCTGTTCGAGGCGGCGCATGACCCGAAGCGTTTGCTGGTGCTCCCCGGAGGCCACCATCGGTCCCTCCAGCACGACCTCGAGCTTCAAGCGGAGTCCCGCCGCTACATCCTCGCTGCGGCTGAGGGCAGGCTCGGCGCGAAGGGATAGGAGCGCTAGCCGCCCGGGGTGAGCGCGCTGTCGGCCCCGTCGGTGAGGCTGCCGACCGCCGAGCTGGCGTCGCCGAGCAGGCCTCCGGCCGCTGTGCCGGTCTCGGTGGCGGTCTCGCCGGCACCCGGGCTGACCGCCCCGACCACACCGCCGGCCGAGCCGGCCGGGTCCTCGACGGTGTCGCCGATGGTCCCCACCACGCCGCCCGTGCCGGTGTCTGTGCCGGTGCCGGTGCCGGTGCCCGAGCCGCTGCCCGAGTCGGAGCCACTTCCGCTGCCCGAGCCCGGGTCGCTGCCGGAACCCGAGTCCGAGCCGCTGCCCGATCCACTCCCGGAATCCGAGCCGGAATCGGATCCCGAGCCCGACCCGCTGCCGGCGCCGTCGTCCGAGCCGACGTCGCCGCCGGGCACCGCCGGCGTCTCGACGACGCCGGTGCCGCTTCCGCCCGGAGCGGGGCCCTGGCCCTCGGCGCTGGGAGCCTTCTCCCCGACCGGCGAGCTGGGCGCCCCTTGATCGAGAGTGTCGGAGTCGGCCAGACCGTCGCCGGCGCCGTTCTGGATCTGGCCGGCGGCGCTGCCCTGGCCGCCGGCTGCCCGCTGGCCGAACACGTCTCCCGAGGCGCCGGCCGTCCCGCGCGCGTCCCCGGACGTCTCGCTCAGCAGGGTGCTGGCGAGCTGCGCCGTCTCGCGCTGGGCCGCGGCCTCGCGCTGCTGGCGCAGCTCGATCCGCGAGAGGTCGCCGTTGCTCGCCTGCCCCGGCACGCCGCGGAACGCGACGAGCGTGCTGCCGACGGTCAGCAGCAGGAAGAACGAGCCGATCAAGACACCGGTGGTGCCGAGGCCGGCCATGTATGCGCGTGAGGCTTTCAAGGTCTGTTCTTCATTCCCTGAGGCCATGTTATGGAACCTTCGGGTCGTTTGGTTAATTAATTGCACATGAATCTTGCATCCTGAGTGAGAATGATTCTCGTTAGGCTCCAGGGCGGATGCCCTCTCCTCTCGATGTGGCCGATCTGCCGTTCCTGCGCGAGGCGCTCGCCGAGGTGCTGCTGCTCGCCGCGGCAGGTGGGCTGCTGAGCGCGTGGATCGTCCTGCGGCGGCTCGCTTTCTTCTCGCACGCGGTGGGCTCGGCCACTTTTCCGGGACTGGTCGTCGCCGACGCCTCGGGGTTCAGCCCCCTGCTGGCGGGGCTTGCCGTGGCGCTCGGCTACGCCGGCGGCGTCGAGCGGGCCGGGCGCGCCGGGCGCGAGCCGAGCGAGGCCACGGCGCTGCTGCTGGTGGCTGCGCTCGCCGGCGGCGTGGTGCTGGCGAGCGACGTGTTCCAGTCCGGCGCTGCCGTCGACCGCCTGCTGTTCGGCACGCTGCTCGGCCTCGAGCCGGCCGACCTGGCGCTGTCGGCGGCGACCGTGGCGCTCGTGGCAGTCGCGTCGCTCACGCTCGGCCGAGCCTGGTCGGCGATCGCC
>JACCSF010000266.1 GCA_013813135.1 Thermoleophilaceae bacterium
GTGTTGGCGTCGGGCCCGACGCCGGTGCGGCGCAAGACGATCCCCGTTCCGGCGGCAAGGGAGAGGCACAGCGGCGAGTAGATCATGAGATCGAGGCGCTGATACGAGTCCTCGAGCCCGCCGCTCAGGTCGGAGGGAAGGTAGGCCACGCCACGCACGAGGAAGACCGCCGCGACGCCCCAGGCCAGGCGGCGCAGCATCCGGGAGCGCGTCCCGCGTACGACGGCGCGAACGACACCGGCGGCGCCGGCGAGCGCGAGCGCAACCGCCCAGGTGATCGGCGCCGGAGGGAGCTTGCCATCGAGCTGCTCCCGTTCGCCGCGACTGAGCACGTGCTCGGCGAGCTCGCGCTCGCCTCCGGCGGGGAAGAACCATCCGAGCGCCCACGCCGCGTGCAGTACGGCGACCGCCAGCAGCACCGCTGGGACGGCAACGCCCGAGAAGCGCGCGACAGCGCGGGAGCGGGGGCCGCGCGCGGGCGGGAGGATCCGGAGCCTTCGAGCGGCCCAGTGCTCGACGGCGTTGTAGATGCGCACCGAGCGGGGCCAGCTCGCGGGACGGTCGACGCTGCCCCTGATCGCGAGCTCGGCACGGTCGAGGATGTCTTCGACCAGAGCGTCGTGCACGCGGATCAGGATGGGATAGAGCGGCAGCATCTTCGCCTCCACCCGACAGTCGAGCGTATGGGTCAGTCGGGTCCGGTCCGCGCCCAGGGGCTGCACCTCGAGCCGATGCGTGCCGACGATCCCGAGCCCGGGCGTGAACCGGAACTCGATCCGCCGGCCGGGCTCATAGACGTCGACCACCTGACGCATCTGGGTGAGGCGCAGCAAGCCTTGACGGCTCTGCGTGCCGACCGCGAGCGGTCCGTCGAGCTCCAACGGCGTGGTCGTCCAGCGATCGGTCGGCCAGAGGCGGTCCTCCGGGGTGCCGAGATCGTCGATCAAGGCGCCGATCTGGTCCTGCGTTCCGGGGAGCTCACGGGAGTGAACGTTGTGGATCTTCATCGCACCTGCCCTTCGCCAGGAAGTATCTCCATACAGTGCTGTATGGGTACTCTACACTACTGTATGGACGTGTCAACGCGCGGGGGAAAGCGGCTGCTCAATCGCGACGACTGGATGCGTGCCGCGCTCGAGGCGGTCGCGGAAGGCGGCGTCGCAGCGGTCGCGGTCGACCGGTTGGCGAAGCAGCTCGGCGCGACCCGCGGCAGCTTCTACTGGCACTTCCGCGACCGACGCGAGCTGATCGATGCCTCGCTCGAGAAGTGGGAGTCCGAGCACACGACCGAGTTGATGCCCGAGGTGGACGCGATCGCCGACCCGGTCGAGCGCCTGCGCTACCTGTTCCGAGAGGTCTACGAGCAGGCGGTCGACCCGATCGAAGTCGCCCTCGCGTCGGCCGCGGGCGAGCCGCTGGTCGCTCCCGTGGTCGCGCGCGTCACGAACACGCGGCTCGCGTTCCTGCGCCGCATCTTCCGCGACCTCGGCCTGGCCCGGCGTGAGGCCGCCGACCGCGCCTGGCTCGCCTATGCGTTCTACGTGGGCCATCACGAGCTCGCCACCAACGACGAGCTGCGAAAAAGCCAGCCCAATCGGCTCGACCTCATCATCGACCTCTTGACCGCCCCGAGCGCCCGGAAAGAGATGCGTCGGTGAGCACGCCGCGATCGTGGTCCTAGCCGGCGCCCGCCGCGGCTGCCTCTTCTAGTAGCTCCACGGCCGAGCACAGCGAAGAGCGGGTCGATACCGGCGGCCGCTTGCGTCGACGTTCGGTCGGTGGCAACCGGCATGAGCGCTTCGCCCTGTCCATGCAGTGTTGTATGGTTTCCGCTACCATACACCGCTGTACGGAAGAAACGAGCATCGAGGTTCACGAATGAGACTCCCTAGCACCGCCCACACTTCCCGCCCCTGGCGCATCCACGAGCTGACGCCCGACTTCCGCCTGGAGGACGTGTGGGCGCTCCCGACGCCAGGAGGCCCAGACGAGCTTCCTCGCCTGGTGTCGCAGATCGTCTCCAGCGACTTCCCACAGGGTGCCCCGCTCGTCGTCCGCGCGCTCTGGGAGCCCGGTGGAAGATCGGGGGACTGCTCGGCTGGGACGGCACGAACACTGGCATCGGCTCCAGGGTGCCGACGCTGCGCGACCGGTTTCCGGCGGATCTGCGGGACGCCCCGACCGGCCCGGACGTCGATACGTTCCCCTTCACCTCGCTGTACCAGCTCGAGAACGAGTGGGCGGCAGAGATGGCCAACGCGACCGTGCATACGGTCATGCACGTCGGCTGGGTCCCGGACGACGCAGGCGGCTACCGCGGCCAGATGGCCGCCCTGGTAAAGCCCAACGGGCTGTTCGGGACCGCCTACATGGCCGCGATCAAGCCGTTCCGATCCCTGATCGTGTACCCGGCGCTGACGCGAAGTATCGAGCGCGGGTGGCAGGCACCACGCGTAGGAATCGACGATCGGCGTGCGGCCGGGTGCGAGCACCGTCGAGGTGACGTTGCGCTCCGACGGCGACGGCACCCGGCTACGCCTCGTGCACCGTGATCTGCCGGCCGGCCAGGTCGAGAGCCACTCCAAGGGCTGGGCCGGGATGCTCGATCGGCTGAACCGAGCGGTCGTCACCTACGAGCGTCCCGACCAGCACACAGGATGAGAGAGGAGCGAGTCATGGACGCGATCCATCACGAAGTGTGGATCAACGCGGAAAAGAGCAAGGTCTTCGATGCCATCACCACCAGGGAGGGCTTGGATGCCTGGTGGGGGAAGGCCGTGGCAGCCCAACCCGAGCGGGGCTACGTGGTGGAGTTCGACCACGGGCTCGAGGACCTGATGAGGATGAGGATCACGGACCTCGCGACGAACGAGAGCGTTGCGTGGAGATGCGTCTCGGACTTCACCGACCCGCGCAACCCGGCTTCGGAGTGGCTGGGACATCGGTTGACGTTCGACTTGAGGACCGCCGCTGGCGACCCCGCCCTGGGATGGCTCGCGCCCCGGTTGGGCTGGGACTCTGCACAAGGCGAGGCGATCACCATCCTCGACTTCCGCCACGAAGGCTGGCCGCGCACGTCCAGGTGGCACCCGTTTTGCAACGTGGCCTGGGGCGAGACGCTGGGCGGCCTCGGGCGCTACTGCGAGACGGGCGATGCGACGGGCGAGGGCCAGAACTGACCAGTGGGCCGATGCCGAGCCGCGGAAGGTCGCGCAGGCGAATCCCCTAGCGGGACACCGCTCCCGCTGTTGGACGAACGGGGGCGTCCCGAGCGGCTCCTCGCAGGCCCTCGCCCCGGACGAGTTCGAGGCGTCCTCCACGCCAGCCGCTTCGCACCTGCATCGGTCTGGGGTTGCGGTCGTCAGCCCGCCGCCCGACACCGCGCTCGCGGCTCGTCCAAGGCGGTCGCGTCGGACCTAGCCGCCGACGGGCCCGCCTGCGCTTGGAATGCAGGAGTGGCGGGGGCCGTTTGGCGCCCCTCAGCGGGATTCATCAGGCGGTCTTACCGGACGCCGGCCGAAAGCAGGGCTGGGCCTGACGGTGAGACGGCCCACGGCGGTGCGCAACCCTAGTGCGAGAGTTCGGTGAG
>JACCSF010000290.1 GCA_013813135.1 Thermoleophilaceae bacterium
CCCCCCCGGCCGCCCCTGGCGGTGCGGCTCGGCAAGCAGGCGGTGCTGGCGGCGGACGAGACGGCGCTGAGCGCCGGCCTCGAGACGGAGCGGCGCCTGTTCGAACTGGCCATGGCGACGGAGGACCGGGTGGAGGGCATGACCGCGTTCGTCGAGAAGCGCAAGCCGGAGTTTCGCGGGCGGTGATCCTGGGCGTGGTCGGGGCCGGCACGATGGGTGCCGGCATCGCGCAGCTGGGCTGCGCCGCCGGGATGCGAACCGTGCTGCACGACCCGCTGCCGGAGGCGCTCGAGGCCGGCGAGCACCGCGTGCGCGACGGACTGGAGCGCTGGGCGGCCAAAGGCCGGGCGGACGCCGCGGCGGCGCAACTGCTCGTAACCGCCTCGTCGCTGCAGGGCCTGGCAGAGTGCGAGCTGGTGATCGAGGCGGCGCCGGAGCGGCCCGACCTCAAGCGCGAGCTGTTCGCCGGGCTGTCGCGTGTCTGCGCCGAGGACGCCGTACTGGCCACCAACACCAGCTCGATCCCCGTGACGTCGCTGGCCGGCGCGGCCGAGCGGTCCGAGAACGTCGTGGGCATGCACTTCTTCAACCCGCCGCCGCTGATGGAGCTGCTGGAGGTGATCCGGGCCGACCAGACCGGGGACCGCGCCCTGGCGCTGGCCCGGCAGACCGGTGAGGCGATGGGCAAGCGCGTGATCCTGGCCTCCGACGGCCCGGGCTTCCTCGTGAACCGCTGCGGCCGGCCGTTCGCCGGGGAAGGGCTGCGGCTGCTGGCCGAACGGGTGGCCACCCACGATCAGATCGACCGCATCTGCCGGATGGGCGGCGGCTTTCGGATGGGGCCGTTCGAGCTGATGGACCTGGTCGGCATCGACGTGGGATTCGAGGTGGCCAAATCGTTCACGGAGCTGTCCTTCGGCGAGCCGCGCTGGCGGCCGAGCCCGATCCAGGCGCGCATGGTGGCGGCGGGCCGTCTGGGCCGCAAGACGGGTCGCGGCTACTACGACTACTCCGACGAGAGTGGCTACCGGCCCGAGGACCCGGAGCCGCGGGCGCCGGCAGGCGGCGACGGAATGCTCGTCGCCATCCTGGGTGACGGTCCGGTGGCGAACGGATTGCGCGAGCGAGCGCGGGCGGCCGGCTACGAGCTGCGCGAGGGCGGCCCCGCGGAGCTGGTGGTGGACGCCGGGCCGATCCCCTCCGAGCACATCCCCGGCGGGGCGCCGCTGCTCGCGCTGTGCGCCTCCGGCAGCCTTGCCTCCCGCGCAGAGCACGGGGCGGTCGGCTTCCATCTCCTGCCGCCGCTCGACGAGAGCCGGCTCGTGGAGCTGACTCGCGGTCCCGGCACGCAATCGTTCGCCGCCGAGGCCGCTGAGGAGTTCTTCGGCCGCCTCGGCTTCCACGGCGAGTGGGTCGAGGACGCGCCCGGCCTGGTGCTAGGGCGGATCGCCTGCCAGCTCGTGAACGAGGCCGCTTTCGCGGTGGGCGAAGGCGTCGGCTCGGAGCAGGACGTGGACACCGGCCTCGTGCTCGGCCTCAACCACCCACGCGGTCCGATCGCGTGGGGCGAGGCGATCGGCCTGGAGCACGTGATGGCGGTGCTCGACGGGCTCTGGTCGGAGCGCCGCGAGGAGCGCTACCGGCCGGCCCCCCTGCTCGTGCGAAAAGCCGCCACCGCAACTTTCGCGCGCCGCACGAGTTGAGCGGGCATGCGCCGGCGTGGCCTGGCCGCCCTTGCCCTGGGCGCGACCCTTGTGACCGGCTGCGCTACCGGCTGCTCTCGCCGGACGGCTGCGGCGGCAATCCCGACCCACGCCCGTCTGTGAGAACGGCGCGCTCGAGGCCCAGCACGACGCCCAGGCGGCCGTCAGGTGGCTGCGCGCCAATGCCGCGACCTACCGGATCGACCCGACCAGGATCGCGATCGGGGGCGGTTCTGCCGGCGCCGTCACGTCTTTGCTGGTCGACTGGCATCCGGAGGACCGCGCAGCAGCGGAAACCCCGGTCCCTCCTCGGCGGTCCGCGCGGCGGTCTCCATCTCGGGCGGCGCGCCGACCAACGAGCTGATCACGCAGGGCGACGGGCCCGCGCTCTTCATCCACGGCACCGAGGACGCCGTCGTGCCCTTCGACTGGGCGCTGCAGAACGCGGCTGCGATGTTGGCAGCAACGGGGGCGCGAGCTTCGCGGACCGGGTCGAGACCACCGACGTGATCAACCGGCTGGTGGCCCGGGGCTACGGCTTCGTGTCCACGTCCTCGACCGAGCGCACCGGCGACAAGCGCTGGAACGTCAACGATCCATCCCTGACGGCCAACCCGGATCTGGCCCGCCTGGTCAGGCTGCAGGCACATCTGGTCGCGACGACGAGGCTGGCGGCGGGCACCCCGCTGGTAGGGATCGGGATGTCGAACGGCTCCCGCTTCGTGACGCTCTGGGGCCAGGCATGGAGGAACGCGGGCTATCCGGTCAAGGCGATCTGGGCCAGCCACGGCCGCACGGCCCCGCCCTTCGACGGCGCCGGTCGGCTAACGGTGCCGACCGTCTTCTCCACCGCCGAGCACGACTTCACGTCCCCGCCCGGTCCGATCGCCCTGAACTTCTCGACGGCCCGCGACGCCGGTACGCCGGCGGAGCTCTACGTCTCCCGGGAGCGCAGGCTGAACTCAGCGCAATACGAACGCATCCCGGGGATCGACGCGAACGAAGCGAAGCAGATCGTCGCCGCTTTGATCGCCACGGGAGTCTGGAACTCACAGGGCACGCGGGTGGAGCCCGACATCGAGAGGGCCGTCGCCAGGGCGATGTCGGCGAATCTGCCGGCATCCGTGGCCGCGCAGTCCGGCGAGATCCAAAACGAGACGGCGCTCCAGCTGGCAGTCCACCAGTTCACGGCCGAGTACGCCGAGCAGGTGATCGCCTTCTTCAACCGCTAGGTGCCGTAGACCGGCGGCTCGCCGTATGCTCGCCCGGTATGGCGACCGCTGACCTGACGGTTCTCGCGCTTGGGCGCGCCGGCGCGAGCGGAACCGACTACATCGCTGATATCCAGCGCCACCTGCAGCGCCAGGATCGCGTCCGCTTCCTGATGCATGCGATGGGCACCTCGCTCGAGGGGACGACGGCCGACATCCTCGCGGTCGTCGCCGACCTGCACGCGGTGCCCTTCGAGCACGGGGCGCCACGCGTCTACACAGTGCTCAAGCTCGACGAGCGCCACGACCGGCCCGGCCAGACGCTGGACGACAAGGTCCGAGCCGTCGAGGACCGCCTCGGCGGCCGCGACATCTGAGCGCCGCTCCGCGCGAGCGTCGTCAGAGCCGCCGCACGGCCGTGGCCAGCTTGTTCCGCGCCTCGTCCAGCCGCTCGCCCTCCCGCACCAGGCGCGTCGCCGCCTCACGCGCGGCTGCGACGTCGCCCTGCTTTGCCGCTGCGGCGATGCTCGCCAGCGCGACGCGGACGGCCGCGGTGGCGGCAAG
>JACCSF010000298.1 GCA_013813135.1 Thermoleophilaceae bacterium
AACCGGATCTGGACGCTGGACGCGGCCGGCAGCGCGAAGGAGAAGGGTTGGAAGGCGGGGGCCTTGCCGAGGCCGCGGTTGGAGTAGCCCTGATCAGCGGCGCCCCCGGGGAAGCTTGCCGGGTTCAGCCGACCCAGCTCGGTCCAGTTCAGTCCGCCATCGATCGTGTACTCGACGATCGCCAAGTCGTGGTCAACCGGAGCGACGCTCTCCCCCTCGAACCACCATTGGCCGCTGACCGTCGGCACTTCGCTCGAGGTCGTGATCAGGGGCGACGTGAGCACTCCGCTGTACGGCTGGGGAGACTCGCACCCGTTCTTCGCCGTCTGATCGACCGCGCCCGCGGTGGTCGCTATGACCGAGGTTGCCGCCACGCAGACAACCAGGCACAGCAGTGTCGCGGTCCGGCGTCGCATATGCCCAGCCTCGCCCAGCCGCATGGGCGTGTCAACCGGCTTCTAGCGCGCCCGGGCGAGGTAGCTGCGGCCCGCGCGCACGAGAACGGTGCGCCCGAGGCCGAAGTCGCGCACTGCGACGCGCCCGCGGGCGACCTTGGTGAGGGTGCCGTCGCAGCGGTCGATCGTGTCCCAGGTGGTACCCCGGACCGTGGCCGAGCTGTTGCGTCCGCGTGTGCGGTAACGGCCGTCCGCCTTGCCGCGCAGGCGCCGGATCGTCTTGCTCGCGGTGGCCCGCGCCGTCGGCCCCGACGCCCTCGAGCGGCGCGTGCTCGTGCCGCAACGGCGGAAGCTCCCGCCCGCCAGACGCAGCTCGGTGAGACCCTTGGCGCTTCGTTTGCCCGACTGACGGACTTGGAAGATGCCGGTCGAGAAGTCGCCCGACTGTGTCGCGCCGTTCTGGGGGAGGGCACTCGTCAGGCGCACCGTGCCCCGCCGTGTGTCGACCAGGGAGCCGACCCGAATCAGCGAGTCCTCGGACAGCTCGACGAAGCGCCGTTGGCCGGGCTTTCGCACGAAGACCTTGCCCCTGATCACCTGCGCGAGGACCGTCCTACCCAGCTTGGGGACGGCCGAGGGCTCGACGATGCGTCCGCCGCTCGCCCTGCCGTCGGCGATGATCGTCTCCGGGGCGTCGTCCGCCGAGACGATGCCGTCCGCGCCCAGATCTCGCTCCGCTACCTGGAGCGCGCTCCCGGCGGGCGGCTCTGTGAAGGAGTTGTGGGTCGCGCAGCAGTTGATGTCCTCGTTGGTGCCGCGCAGCTTCGTCGCGTCCGGGCAGCCGCTCGGATCCTCGAGGCCTAGCGAGGCGCCGACCGGCGTCAGGCAGAACGGGGGCGCCACCGTCTTGCCGCCGACGGGCAGCGGCAGGAAGGAGTAGTAGTTGTCGGTGCCGGAGGCGGGGTCGCCGTCGCCGTGAGTGGCGCCCGAGTTCGCGTAGACGCCGCCGCCGGCGTTGAAGAAGGCGGCGATATCCGCACCGCGTGCCGCGATCGCGTCCGAGTCGGGAGTGGAGTCGCCCTCGTTGAGGTCGCAGCCTCCACAGTTGATGTCCGAGGCGATCAGGATGGCGCTGTAGCGGCTGGTCGTCAGCGGCGCCGCGGCGAACTGCGCTGACCGCGGGTCCATCACGACGCGCGGCACGGCGCCCGCTCCGAACGCGGTGTCCAACGCGACGACGAAGTCGAGATCCAGGCGGTCGAGCACCAGAACCGGCTTGGTCGGATCCGGAGCGCCGGCGCGAACGTAGTTGACCGCGGTCTGCACGTAGTGGCACTGCGAGCCTCCGGAGCAGTGCAGATCGGCATCGTGGCCCGTCACCAGCAGGCGGCCCGCGGACGCCGATCCCGGCGCCAGCGCGAAGAAGGCGATCAGGACGACGATCGGAGCCCAGCCAAACCAGCGCTTGGGATGTCCGGATCTGCCGCTGCGGTCGTGCTGCACGGCTTGCGAGCCTAGACGCACAGCGCGGCGAGCGCAAACCTCACGCGAGGCCGTCACCGCGCGCGCGCCAGGTACCGCTGCCCCGCTCGCAGCGTGATCGTCCGCTGGCGGCCGAAGTCGAGGACCCTCACCTCGCCGCGGAACACGCGAGTCAGCGTCCCGTCGCAGCGATCCACGACCTCCCACTCGGTGCCCCGCACCGTCGCCGAGCTGCGCCGCCCACGCGTGCGGTAGCTACCGCGCCCGCTGCCACGCAGCCGCCGGATCGGGCTCGCGCTCTGCACGGCCACGGCACCGGCGCGCGCGCCCCGTGCGCAGCGCCGGAAGTCGCCTCCCTCCAGACGGAGCTCGGTGACCGCCCGGCGCGAGCGCGCCTGCGAGACGCTGAACCGGCCCCCTGAGAACACGGCAGTCGCGCCTGGCGCGCCGGCCCGCTGAGCCGCCGTCGCGGTCGCCGTGGTCTCGTCCGTGACGATCCGCACGGCGCCCTGCCGGCTGTCGAGGGTCGTGCCGACGGGTACGTTGATCCGGTCCTTCAACGGGACGGTCCGGCGCATGGCCGGGAGGCCGAACTCGTTGCTGCCCCGCACCGGACGGACCACGACCTCGCGCCCGAGCTCCGGGACATTGCCGGTGCCGTCGTCTCGGCGCTCGCAACTGCCGCTGACCCGGTCGGCTCGATCCACGATCGCGAAATCGTTCCCCGGCCCGCACCGCGCCACGTCGCGCCTGCCGTTGTCTCGAAGGCGCAGCACGTCGATGGCGCTTCCTCCGATCGCCTCGTCGCCGGCTCCGCCCAATCCGTCCAGGTAGTCCTCCCCGGCGCCGCCCTCGAGTCGGTTCCGGCGGGCCGATCCCGTGAAGGTGTCCTCGAGCCCGCCTCCGACCACGTTCTCGACGTCGGCCTGCACGTTGTCGCGTTCGCCGCGCTCGCCGTCGTTTGCCGCGCCGTCCAGCGTCACGGTAAGGGCGCGCGCGGTTATCCCGTAGTCGGCGGTGTCCGTCCCGGCTCCGCCGCCGAGGAGGTCGCCGCCCGAGCCGCCGGTCAGGACGTCCTCGTCCGCGCCCCCGCGGAGCTCGTCGTCGCCGGCGTCTCCGCCGAGCGTGTCGTCGCCGTCATCGCCCAGCAGCCGGTCGCGTCCGGTTCCGCCCCGCAGGTCGTCGGTTCCGGAGCCGCCGCTCGCGCGGTCGGCGTCGTCCCCGCCGGCGAGGCCGTCGTCGCCCTCGCCGCCCTGGAGGTCGTCCGCGCCCGCGCCTCCGTCCAGGGCGTCGTCGCCGGCGTCCCCCCGCAACAGGTCGGGGCCCGCGTCGCCGTGCAGCGTGTCGCTCTCGGCGTCGCCCGCGCCGCCGTCGAGCGTGTCGGCTCCGTCCGCTCCCTCGAGCACGTCGGCGCCCGGGCCTCCGTCGATCTCGTTCGGCCCAGCGCTGCCGACCATGCGGTCATCGCTCGTGCCGCCCTCCAGGCGCTCGACGTCGAAACCGACGTTGTCGCGCTCGTCAGCGGCGCCGTCGTTTGCCTGGCCATCCTGGAAGATCGCCAGGTCCTCAACACGCTGGCGATAGGTCACGACGTCCCTGCCGTCGCCTCCGTTGAGCGCGTCGCTGTCGGGCGTGCCCCCCGCGGGTCCGGGGCCGGGTCGGAGCAGATCCTCGCCGGCGCCTCCGTCGAACCGGTCGTCGCCCCACTCCGGCACCACCAGCCCGAACACGGGGGCGCTGCCCAGCTCATCGTTGCCGGGACCGCCGTCGAAGAAGTCGTTGCCCGCCCCACCGGTCACGAAGTCGTTGCCGTCGCCTCCGTTCCCGGCGTCGTTTCCCTCGAAGCCGCGCAGCAGATCGTTTCCGGCGCTCCCCGCCAGCACGTCGGCGCCGGCGGCGCCCCAGAGGTCGTCGTTGCCCGGGCCGCCGTCGAGCTCGTTGGGCTCGTCGGCGCCGATATCGGCCGACTTGCCGAACAGCTCGTCATCGCCGCCGCCGCCCACGACGCGGTCGCTCCCCGTCTCGCCGAGAATGCCGTCGCCGATGACCGTGTCATTGCCGCCTCCACCCGTGAGGTCATCACCGCCGCCGCCGCCCTTGATCGTCGCGGGGGTATCCGCGTTCAGCACGACACGATCGTTCAGGTCGATCGTCGAGACGTCGAGGGAGGTGATGCCCGCCGCCGGACAGGTAACCGTCGCGTCGTCGACTCTGGTGCACGGCGACGAGATCACGCTGGCCGCCGTGGCCCCGACGTCGGCGATCGTGTAGGTCCCGGCGGCGAGCGTGATCGTCAGATCGTTGGTCTCACCCGACTCGGCCGAGAAGAAGAGAACCGGCGAGCCGGCGTTCCGAAACGCCGTCCACGCGAGCGCGTCGGCCGGCGCCAGCGCCGCGAGCACAAGGGCCATGACGAGACATTTCGGTAGCCGCCTCATCTCGCCCTCGCGAGGTAGGACCGCCCGGGTCGCAGCAGCAGTCGCCTCCCCGTGGCGTGGTCGACCACCGCCACCCGCCCGCGGCTCACCCGCACGAGCGTGCCTCGGCACCGCTCCTCCGTCAGCCAGGCGGCGCGCCGGCCCATGGCCGACGCAAGTCGTCCCCTGGTCCGGAAGCCGCCTCGGCTGCTCAGCCTCACGCGGGCGAGCACCCGGTCGCGGGCTCCGCTGCGGCAGCTCGAGCCATCAGGGCGCAGGACTCGCAGCCCGGCCGGGGAGCTCAGCGCGCGCGGCTGGCGAACCAGGACCCGCCCGCTCGTGAGCGTCGCGGAGCTCGTGCGCTGTCCGCCGAGCCCGGTGGTGAGCCGGACGGCCCCACGTCTTGCGTCGAGTGCCGATGGGAGCGGCAAGCCAACCGCATCCTCGAGCGGGACGCTGCGCTGGCGTCCCGGCAGACGCATGGACAGCGAGCCGCGCAGGGGGCGCGCGACGACTCGTC
>JACCSF010000305.1 GCA_013813135.1 Thermoleophilaceae bacterium
CGTCGGGGTCACGCAGCTCGAGACCGTCGAACGCTCGCAGCGCAGCACGCAACGTCTCTTGGGCTTGGGCGGGCGCCTCGATCAGGTAGGCGAGCCGGCCTGCGTGGTCGTTGGTGAGCGTGATGCGGACGGCGCTCGCGCGCTTGTCGAGCCAGCCGCGCACGCGCCGGCGCGTCCGCTGCAACTGGGCGGCGAAGCGCAGCACCGCCTCCGGCGACGGGTCGAACTCGTCGGCCGGCACCACCGCCAAACCGACACGCGACCGCAGCGTCCGGCGAGTCACTACGAACCGAGCCGCGAGCAGCGTTACGGCCATGCAGACCACAGCGCCACCCGGCGCTACCGCCAGCTGCAGATCAGGAAGGTTGAGCTCCGACAGGGACCGGGCGAGCGCCACCGATACGACGACCGCGATCAGCACCAGCATCAGGGTCGGGTCCTCGGGTCTCGAAGACCTCACGCTTCACCACCGCGGCTGGGGGGAGATGTCGGCGCCGCCGACCCGCCGAAGTCGCGCTCACGATGCCGCCCTTCGGCCTCATCTCGAACCGGCGCAGTGAAGGCCAAACGGAAGCCCAAGCGGAAGGCCAAACGGACGCCGCAGCCACGCGGCCTCTCGTCGCTAAGGACGGCTCTCCGGCGCGGCTTGCACGCGGCCAGCCGCTCGCCGTCACGCATCCCGCGCCTCCCGCGGGCCTGCGAGCACCTCGATCCAGTCGGCGGGCTGGTAGCCGTAGCGCGGCCGGTTGTCCGGCTGGCCGGGCGAGGCGGAGGTCTGCCAGGAGATGTGGAGGTGGGGCCCGCCCGCGCAGGGGACGCAGTGGCCGGGGTCGCCGTGGTTGGGAAAGCCGTTGTAGCCGACGAACCGAAACGGCGGATCGGCACAGGCGGGACGCACCCCTGACGCGGCGCATGAGCGCTCCCAGCCGACCGCGTGGGCGAGCCGCTCTGTTCGCTGCCAGTTGCCGTCGCGGGGGACGACGTCGATGGCGGCGCCGAGTGGGTGCTCGCCGTCGGCGGCGTGGCCGGAAGCTGCGAAGCAGTCAGTGACGAGCACGCCGAAGCGGCGGGCGAGATAGACGACGTCGGGGACGATCCGCGCGTCGCAGCTCTCGTGACCGCCGGCGGTGACGTCCGCGGGCAGCGCCAGCAGGCGGCGTGGCGCCAGCGCCCGCCGCGTCCCGCCCAAACCTGGCAGTGGGGACGTGGCGGCGCAGCCCTCGGTCGAGACCAACGTCGGCTGCGCCTGCGCCGGGTTCGTAGGCGCTGGGGAGCCCGCGCCGCGGAACCCGTACTGGACCGCCCGCGCCATCACCTCGTCGGCGTACTGGACCGACGTGTCGGCGCACGCGCCGTAGTAGCCACACGCCGCCCGGCGATAGGCCCGGTAGGAGCCGCCGGTGGGCGGGGCGCCCTTGGCCTGGCGCAGGATCCGGGCGGCGGTGAAGATCGCGTCGGCCGGGTCGTTGACGTCGGTGTCGCCGTCGCGGTCGCCATCGACCTTGTAGCGGTCCCAGATGTTGCCGCAGGCGCCCCCGACCCCGATCTGCATCGGCCCCGCACAACCCGACGAGTTGACACCGCGGCAGCTTCCGTGACCGCACTCCTGCGCACCGATGCTGGCCAGGAACGCCCAATCGATCCCAAAGCGCCGACCCGCCGCCCGATAGAGACGCAGACGCGCCGGCGGGATCTCGTCCACCGCCGCCCGCGACGGCACAGGCTGACCCTCGACCTGCCCGCCGCCGAGGCAACCGACCCCACCACCGACCACCGCGGCGACCGCCCCGACGATCGCTACCAGCACCGCGGCGGCGAACACCGCTGCGCCGGCGCCAAACGCGAGCAGCCCTCGACGGCGGGCGCTTGCCGGTGCGGCCGCGAGCATCAGTGATCGGCCACCTCGAAGACCCGCCAGCCACCCCGATGGCGGGCGACGGCGAGCTCGATCGGGTAGCGCGCCGGGCCGCCGTCGCCGATCTCGGCCGTCGCTGCGAACCCGCCGCCGCGCACCGGCACGATCTGGATGTCGATGATGCGCGGGCGTCGGCGCCGTGCCGCCGGCGTTACACGCACCCGCGTGCGGGCGAGCCGGTGGCGGAGCCGGTCGGTGGCCGCCGCGATGGCGGTCGCCGGGCCGCGGCCGTAGAGCAGGCGCAGATAGCCGCCGAGGAAGCGGCGCGCCGTGGCCTCGGCCTCTCCTAGGTCGTTGGACCGCTCGGCCGGTGCGGCCCCCTGCGCTGGTGGGGCTGCCGTGAGCGGCGCTCCAACCGGACGGGACTGCGGCTGCAAGTCGGCTGGCAGCGCCAGCAACAGCGCGGCCGCGCAGACGATCACCCCTGCGGCCAGTCCGAACAGGCCGTGACGCTCGCGCTCGCCAAGCCGCCGATTCGCGAGTGCTCCTAGCCGGCCGATCACCGCCCTGGCTCCTCATCGGAGTCGTCGAGACGCTTGCGATCCGCCTGCAGCTCCGACCGCAGCGGGTTGTCGTCCGACCGCAACCGCTGGGGCTGGTCCGACGGCTCGTCAGCGCGGGCCGCCGATCGCTCGCCATCCCGGTGGCGTCGCTGGACGGCTGGATCGTCCTCACGCCGGTCCGGCTCGCTACCGGTCCGCGCGTCCTCAAGGCGGCCGGGCCGGAGTAGCTTCGATGTCGCCGTGTCGCTGCTCCCCTTATGGGCGTGGTGCTCGCCGGCCGAGCCGCGCCGCGAGGAGCCGGTGTGCGCTTCAGCCGGCGGCTCGGTGTCGTCGGTGGCGGGCGCCGCGGTTAGGGAGCTCGGTTGACCGGCGTGCTGATCGGCTCCCGCGTCGGGCGCGAGCTGCCTGAACGGCGCATCGGCTGCAGGCGGCGCCTGGGGCGGCTCGGGGTCGTCGGCCGGCGCGCTGCGGCGATGCCGTCCAGACCAGCTC
>JACCSF010000312.1 GCA_013813135.1 Thermoleophilaceae bacterium
CGACCGGGACGCCGGCCGCTCCCAGGTCGCGCCCGAGCGAGTGGGCGACCTCTACCCCGTACGGGCTCGGGTTGCGGGTGCCGACGATCGCGACGCTCGGCTCCTCGCGCAGCCGGGCGAGCGCCTCGGGACGCCCGGCTGCGAACAGCACCGCCGGGGCGTCGGCCAGCTCCTCCAACAGCGGGGGGTAGGCCGCCGAGTGGCGGCACACCGCAGCCACGCCCGCCTGCTCGCAGGCCCGCCGGTCGACGCGCAGGTCACGCGTCCGCAGGGTCTCGAGCACGGACTCGGCGTGCGGGCCGGCCACCGCGGCGACGAGGTCGGGCTCGGGCAGAGCCAATAGCCCCGCGGCGCGCGTGGTGGGCCTGTTGAGCAGTCCCGCGATGCGGGTGGCGAGCATCGCGACGAGCACGGCACGACGCAGGCAGCGGTCGCAGGCGCTCACGCGGCGAGCAGCTCCAGGCCGTCGAGGCGGTAGGACAGCGCCTCGTCCAGGTCGCTCAGCTGGAGCGCCCTGCGGCGGTCGAGGTCGGCGATCGTGCGGGCCACTCGCAGCACGCGGTCATGGCCACGGCCGCTCAGGTCAAGCCGGTCGCGCGCGGCCAGCATGCGGGTGCTGAGCGTGGCGTCCAGCGGCACCTCGCGGCGGGTCAGGCGACCGTCCATGTCGCCGTTGCAGATGGCGCTGCTCCCCGCCAGCCGGCGCTGCTGGCGCAGCCTGGCGGCCATCACCCGCTTGCGCACCGCCTTGGAGCGGCTGCGCCGGTCGCTTCCTCCGACCAGCTCGAGCGGCGCGGCCTGCTCGACCTGGCAGACCAGGTCGATGCGGTCGAGCAGCGGCCCGCTCAGGCGGCGCAGGTAGCGCGCCATCTCGGTTGACGTGCACGAGCAGCGGTCCGGCGACCGGGCGCACGGACAGCGGTTGCAGGCCGCCACCACCATCGCGTTGGCGGGGAACTCGAGCGTGCGCTGACCGCGCATGATCGTCACGCGCCCGTCCTCGAGCGGCTGGCGCAAAGCGTCCACGGCGGCCCGGCCGAACTCGGGCAGCTCGTCCAGGAACAGCACTCCCCGGTGCGCCAGCGTGATCTCGCCCGGCCTCGGGCGGTTGCCTCCGCCCACGAGGCCCTGTGCCGAGATCGTGTGGTGCGGCGCCCGGAAGGGTCGCTCGGGGGCGAGCCGGCCGCCGCCGATCCCGGCCGCGCTGTGGACCTGTGTGATCTCCAATGCCTCCTCGAAGCTGGGCGGCGGCAGCATTCCCGGCAGGCGCCGCGCGAGCATCGTCTTGCCGGCTCCCGGCGGGCCGATCATCAAGAGGTTGTGACCACCGGCGGCCGCGATCTCGAGCGCCCGCTTGGCGTCGTCCTGCCCGCGCACGTCTGTCAGGTCCGGCCGGTCATCGGCCTCGGCCGCGTGCGGCTCCCGCGGCCCGGCGGGCTCCGGCAACCAGCGCCCGTGCAGGAGGTCGGCGATCCGGGCGAGCGACGGGATGCCGCGCACCTCGATGTCGTCGACGAGCGCGGCCTCGGGGGCATTGTCCTCCGGCACGAGCAGGCTGCCGTAGCCGCAGCGCCGCGCCCCGAGCGCCGTGGCGAGCGCGCCGCGCACCGGCCGCACCTCCCCCGAGAGCGACAGCTCCCCGCAGAGCGCGCAGCCGCCGAGCGGCTCCTGCGGCACCTGCTCGCTCGCGGCCAGCACGCCGACCGCGATCGCCAGGTCGAAGCTCGGCCCCTCCTTGCGCACGTGCGCGGGCGCCAGGTTCACGGTGATGCGCTTCTGCGGGAAGTCGAGGCCCGAGTTGAGCAGCGCCGCGCGCACGCGCTCGCGCGACTCGCGCACAGCCCGGTCGGGCAGGCCGACGAGCGTGAAAGCCGACAGCCCGCGCCGCACGTCGACCTCCACGGTGACCTCCTGGCTGGACACGCCCTCGAGCGCGAAGGTGGTGACGCATGCGAGCATGGCGGCCACGCTAGGACGGCGCGCGTGACCCGTGGGGGCGCAGATGTAACTTTTCCGCACGGGCCGCTCTACAAGCGGGTTTGCAGACGATTTGCTGACGAGGCGCTAACGCGCTAGCGCCGCGGCCACTCGTTCGGCCGCCAACTCGTCGCTCTGAGGAAGCAGATGCGCATAGGTGGAGAGCACGACCCCTCGGGTCATCGCCCAGCCTCGCCGCCACGATGTGAATGGGGACGCCGGCCGTGAGCGCCAGGGTCGCGACTGTATGCCGCAAGGTGTGTAGCGAGCCGGTCGGAACCCGGCCGCCTTTCGGTGGCTGGGGAACAGCCGCGACGGACTGCCGGCCCGCCGAGCGCGTCGCAGAACACACGGTGGTCGCCGCGAGCCGCGTGACCAAGGGAGGGGCGAGCTACTCGCGCAGCCCCACGGCTTCGAGGGCTTCGCTCCGGGTGCCGAAGATATCGACGCGGTCGACCTTTGCGCCCTGGAACCTGAGGACGTGGACGGCATCGCGCTCGACCGTGACTCCGCTCGTTCGGCCATGGGCGTGAAGGCGGTACACGGCCACCACGCGCGGTCCGACGTCCAAGAGATCGAGCAGATCCGTGGAGTCGTAATCGAGAGCTTCCTGCGCGGCGACGAGGTGTCGCAGTACCGCCTCGATCCCATAGTGGACAGTCGCGCCGGGAAGCTCGCGCTGATCGTGCCATTCGACGTCTGGATGGAACAACTCGGTAAGGACCCGCCGGGCGTCTTCCGACCCGAGGTCGCTTACGTTGAGCACGTCGTGGGCGCGCCGAATGCGATCCACGTTCTCCTGCGACATCGCCTACTCCGCCAGCCCCAGGGAGGTGAGGGTTGTGTTCCGATCGTCCTCCCATCGGACACGAGCGACGCGTCCGTCTCGGAAGGTCCATACGGCGTAGAAGGTCTGGACCGTCTCGATCCCGCTCCATTCCCCTTTCGCGTACTGGCGCTCGGTCACCACGATCAAGTCGCCCTCCGCGATGAACTCCTCGGCCTCGATTCGGTACTCGCTCCACTGGGCAAGGAAATCGCGGAAGTAAGCGACGACGTTCTCAAGACCGAGGATGGCAGAACGCTCAGGGAACGCTTCGAAGACGATGTCGGCGGAGAAGAGCGCCCCGCCCACCGAGAAGTTTCCTTTCGCCCACTCCTCCAGCGCCAGCACGTCGTTGTCCGACATCGCCCCCCAGTATCCCGCGCCGTAAGGGGTGGGGGCCAACCCCAAACCCGCCTCCCTCTCCCGGAGACCTGCGAGGGGGCTCGCCGGCGGCAGGTGTAACCCTTTCGTCACGGCTGTCGCACACGTGTCGCAGCCCCTTCCGTAGCGTCGCCGGCATGGCCGGTTCCGATCCCCGCCGCACTCTGGGAGCCGCAGGCGAGCAGCTCGCTCGCACCCATCTCGAGGCGCGTGGGCTCACGGTGCTGGACGCCAACTTCCGCACCCGTCAGGGGGAACTGGACATCGTCGCCGTCGACGGCCGCTGCCTGGTGTTCTGTGAGGTCAAGACGAGGATCGCGCGCGCCGGCCGGCTCCAGCATGGGAATGAGCTCGGCCCGTTTGCCGCGATCGGCCCGCGCAAGCAGCGCAAGCTGCGCCTGCTGGCGCGCCAGTGGCTGGCCGAACGAGGCGACGACGCTCCGTGGCGCCCCGAGCTCCGCTTCGACGCCGTCGGGGTCGAGCTCGACGAGCGCGGCCGGCTGCTGCGCATCGACCACCTGGAGGGTGCGTTCTGAAAGCGAGATAGGATGCGCCTCTGCCGAGGCAGAGGCTGCTTGTGGTCGTCGCCGTGGTCGCAGCCGCTCTGGCCGCGCCCGCCGGCGCGCACGCAGGCCCCAACTCGGCGCGCACCGCGATCGTCTCGCTCGGCGACTCCTACATCTCCGGCGAGGCGGGCCGCTGGCAGGGCAACAGCATCAACGCCGCCCGCGACCGCGACGGCACCGATCGCGCCGCCTTCGACTGCACCGTCGCCACCTGCTCGTACGACCCAGGCAGGGTCTACGGCGCAAGCGCGACCAACGGTTGCGACCGCTCGGACGTGGCGGAGATCAAGAGCGCCGCCATCGCGGTCGACCAGAAGGTCAACCTGGCCTGCTCGGGCGCCACCACAGCGAACATCTTCCGCACAAGCAAGGGAGGCGAGGCGTTCAAGGGCGAGCCACCTCAGGGCGACCAGCTGCTCTACGTGGCGCACGCCTCGAATGTCAAGCTCGTGGTGCTGTCGATCGGCGGCAACGACCTGGGCTTCGCCGACATCATTCAGGCCTGCGCGACCGCCTACCTGACCAGGCAGCCTCCCTGCCGCACGAGCCAGCAGCAGGTGCTCGACTCGAAGTTCGGCGCGGCGATGCGAAACGTCGCCCGCGCGATCGACGAGATCCGGGCCATCATGAGCGACGCCGGCTACACCCAGGCCCGGCTCGTCGTGCAGAGCTACCCGTCCGTGTTCGTGCGCGCGAGCGAGAACCGATACGCCGAGAACGACCCCGCTCAGCGCGCCGGCGTCGGCGGCTGCCCCACCTATGACACGGATGCCGACTGGGCGCGCGACTCGGTCGTGAACCAGATCGCCAACGGGCTCAAATTCGTCGCGGTCTCGAAGGGCGTGCAGTTCCTCGACCTGCGCGACGCCTTCCAGGGGCGCGAGGTCTGCTCGAAGTCGACCCGGCAGGCGTCGCTCATACAGCCGCCCTCGCCCACCACCAGCGAGTGGGGCCGGTTCCTGAACCAGTCGACCGTCGCCCAGGGCGTGCTCCAGGAGGCCGTTCACCCGAACGCCTACGGCCAGCGCGCCCTAGGGCGCTGCCTGCGGCTGATCTACGGGTCGTTCAGCCGCGGCGGCAACTGCACGAACGTCGCGGGCCAGGGCCCCAACGCGATGCGCCTCGCTCCGTTCTAGCCCTCGAGCGCCAGCTGGTTGTAGGCGATCGACTGGAACGAAAGCCTGTGCAGCGGCGAGACGCCGTTCTGCGCTATCGCCGCGCGGTGCTCCGGCGTGGAGTAGCCGACGTTCGTCTCGAAGTCCCAGTCTGGATGGCGCGCGGCGGCCTTGCGCATATAGCGGTCACGGCTGACCTTGGCGAGCACCGAGGCCGCCGCGATCGCGGCGCTGCGGCAGTCGCCATCGATCACGGCGCGCTGCTCGAAGCCGAACTCGGGCACGTTGAAGCCGTCCACCAGACAGACGCTGCCCTGCCGCGCGACGCCGAGCAGGGCGGTCCTCAGCGCCTCCAGGTTGGTGTTGTGCAGCCCGCGGCCGTCGATGCCGCGCACGCAGCGGGAGACGATCACCGAGCGCGCCGCCGCCCGCAGCACCAGCGGGTAGAGCTCCTCGCGCGTCTCGGCGGTGTGCTGCTTGGAGTCGTTCAAGCGGCTGAGCGCACGCCGGTCCGAGAGCGTGAGGCGCTCGAGGTCGAACAGGACGGCGGCGGCGACCAGGGGCCCCGCCAGCGAGCCACGGCCGGCCTCGTCGGCGCCGGCGACGTAGCGACAACCGAGGTCACGATCGAAAGCGAACAGGCGCCGGCCGCTTGTCTTGCGCCGCCGTGCCCGGGCCACCCGGCGTGCCGCGCTCGTGGCCTGCGCGGGCGGACGCCCGGCCGCTGGCGACTGCTCGTTATCGGCGCTCGGCGACGTCCCCACTTGGCGGCGATGATAGGTCGCCCGGCGGCGGAAGGGGGCTAGAGGGTGCCGATCCTCTTCGGCGGCCAGTAGGTGGCGAACGCCTGCCCGATCACCCAGTCCTTGGGAATCGGACCCCACACGCGGCTGTCCGCGCTGGCCCCGCGGTTGTCGCCCATCATGAAATAGGACCCCTTGGGAACGGGGATCTCGTCGGGCAGGTTGCAGATGTCGCAGGAGGCGTCGAGCCGGGCGAACGACTCCTTCTGGCGCTCTCCGTTGATGTAGACCGACCCGCCGAGCACCTTCACCCGGTCGCCGCCCACGGCCACGACGCGCTTGATGAAGTTGGTGTCAGAGCGGTCCTCGGTCGGTCGCGGGCAGGCGCTCGTCTCGGAGTGCTGGACGCCGCAGCTGTTCTCGTCCGCGCCCTTCGGCGGCTTGAAGACGAGCACGTCGCCGCGGTCGTAGTCGGTGAAGTTCTTGCTGACCCGGTCGACCAGCACCCGCTGGCCGATCTGGAGTGTGGGGACCATCGACTCGCTCGGGATACGGAACGGCTTGACGAGGAACGCCTGTATGCCGAGCGCCAGGCCGAGCGCAACGGCGACGATCGTGACCAGCTCGACGAGCGACCCACCGGCGCCCTTCTGCTTGGTGCGCGCCGCCCGACGCGAGAGAAGCCGCGGAGACACCTAGGTCGAGGGCTGCTCGCGCGACTCGTCGGAAGACTGCTCCTCCGCGGAAGGCTCCTCCGCGGGCTGCTCGTCCGTGGGCTGCTCGTCCGCGGAAGCCTCGTCGGCGGGAGCTTCGTCTTCGGCGGGCTGGGCCTCCGCCGCAACGCCCTCGCCCTCGGCTGCCTCCGCGGCGGCTGCTTCTTCCGCGGCCGCCGCCTCGGCGAGCTCCTCCTCGCCCGGCCGCGGGGCGTCGTCGACCGGCATCGCGCCCTCGACATACGCCTGGTCCTCGGCGCCGCCGGTCCAACGCCGCTCGCGCACCCGCGCGCTGCGGCCGACCCGCTCGCGCAGGTAGTAGAGCTTGGCCCGGCGCACGTCGCCCCGCGCCGCCACCTCGATCCGCTCGATCTTTGGCGAATGCAGCGGGAACGTGCGCTCGACGCCGACGCCGAAGGACTGCTTGCGCACCGTGAAGGTCTCGCGTGCGCCCGATCCCTGGCGCTTGATCACCACGCCCTCGAACACCTGGGTCCGGCGGCGGGTGCCCTCCACGACCTGGAAATGCACGCGCACACGATCACCCGCTTGGAACACGGGCACACGCCGCAGCTGGGCACGCTCGATGCTTTCGATGACGCCGGACATAGAAGAGGCGCGACCTGCCGGGCGGCAGTCGCGCGAGCCGGAATGGTAGCGAAGCTAGGTCGGCCCCCGCCCGCGCTCGCGGCTGCGCTCGAGGCGCCACTCGCGCACCTTGGCGTGGTCGCCGGAGAGCAGGATCTCCGGCACGGTGTGGCCGTGCCAGTCATACGGCCGCGTGTAGTGCGGGTACTCCGGCGCGCCCTCGAGCGCCTCGCTGAACGACTCCTCAACCGCGCTCTCCTCGTGTCCGAGCGCTCCGGGCAGCTTGCGCAGCACCGCATCTGCAACCACCATCGCCGCCAGCTCGCCCCCGGCGAGCACGTAGGGCCCGATCGAGACCACGTCGGTCGCGAGCTGCTCGTGCACCCGCTCGTCGAACCCCTCGTAGCGCCCCGACAGCAGCGTCAGCTCCGGCTCGCCGGCGAGCTCCGCGGCGAGCGCGTCGTCGAACCGCCGCCCGCCCGGCGCCAGGGCGATCACCCGGCGCTCGCCTCGATCCGCCCCGTAGCGCGCCGCCAGCGCCGCCTCCACCACGTCGACGCGGATCACCATGCCGGCGCCGCCGCCGTAGGGCGTGTCGTCCACCTGGCCCGCTTTGAGCGGCGTCGTGGCGCGCAGGTCCACTGGGTCCACCACATGACCGATCGTGAGCGCGTTGCGCACGTGGCGCTGCTCGAGGAACCACTCGAACCAGCCCGGGAACAGCGTGAAGATGTCGATCCTCATCCGAGGAAGTCCTCGTTGACGTGAATCTCGCCCCCCTCGACCGAGCGGATCGCGTCCGAGATGAACGGCACCAGGCTGCCGTCCTCGAGCTCGAGCACCGAACAGGATGGCCTATCCAGCAGGCGCACCACCCGGCCGTGGCCCGGGACCGAGCAGGCCAGCAGGTCAGCGGCGAGCCACTCGTCCTCCCCGAGCTCGGCCTCAACCAGCAGCAACTCTCCACGCAGCGGGCGCGGGTCGTCCAAGCCCGCCAGGCGCAGCAGCGGTCGCTCGTCGGTTCCCGCCCGCCGTTCGACCTCGTGAGTGCGACCGGCGATCGTCAAGGAGGTCCCGGCGGAGAGCGGATGGCTGGCGCCCTCCACGTAAAAGCTCCCGTCCAGGCCGTGCGGCTTGCCCACCCGCCCGGCGGTCACGAGGGTCAATCGACGACGTCGACGAGCACGCGATGGCCGTCGCGCACCGCCGCGGCCTTCATCACGATGCGCAGCGCCGCGACGGTCCGGCCGCCGCGGCCGATCACCTTGCCCGCGTCGTCCTCGCCCACATGCAGCTCGAGGACGATCGTGCCGTCCTCCTCGTCGAACCCGTCCACCGAAACCTCGTCCGGCTTGTCGACGAGCGACCGGGCGAGGTACTCGAGCAGGTCCTCCACGGCACCCTCCGGCGGCTAGCTGCCCTCGCGC
>JACCSF010000318.1 GCA_013813135.1 Thermoleophilaceae bacterium
GCCCGTCGCCGCCGAGCCGCCCGTCGCGGCCGAGCGGCCACGCACCGCGCGCGCCTCCCGCGAGCGCCCGCCGTCGGCCGGATAGGAGACCTGTGGACCGGACCCTGATCCTGGTCAAGCCCGACGCCTTCGAGCGCCGCCTGACCGGCGAGATCCTCGCCCGCTTCGAGCGCAAGGGGCTCGCGATCGTCGCCATGAAGCACATGACGGTCGAGCGCGAGCCGGCGGAGCGTCACTACGCCGAGCACGCTGAGAAACCGTTCTTCGGCGATCTCGTGGACTTCATCACGGGCGGGCCGCTGGTCGCGCTCGTGCTCGAGGGCCACGAGGCGGTCGCCGCGGCGCGCCAGGTGATCGGCGCCACCAACCCCATCGAGGCGGCGCCCGGCTCGATCCGCGGAGACTTCGGGCTCGAGGTCCAGACAAACCTGGTTCACGGCTCCGATTCCGCCGAGTCCGCCGCGCGCGAGATCGGGCTCTTCTTCTCCGAGCTTTGATCCTCGCCTCGCGCTCGCCCCAGCGGAGGGCCATCCTCGAGCAGCTAGGGATCGACTTCCGGGTGGAGGCGCCCGAGGTGGAGGAGCGCGCCGCCGGCGAACCACGCACGGTGGTGGTCGAGAACGCCCTGCGCAAGGCGCGCGCCCGCGCTCGGCCGGGTGAGCGCGTGCTGGGCGCCGACACGGCGGTCGTGGTGGACGGCGCCATCTTCGGCAAGCCGAGCGGCGCCACCGAGGCCGAGGACGTCCTGCGCCGCCTGTCCGGCCGCACGCACGAGGTGATGAGCGGGATCGCGGTCTGCGAGGCCGGCAGCGAGCGCAGCGGCGTGGCGGTCACGGCGGTGCGCTTCCGGACGCTCGAGCAGGCGGACCTCGGCTGGTACCTGGCCACCGGCGAGTGGCGCGAGCGCGCCGGCGGCTACGCCATCCAGGGCCGTGGGGCGGCGCTGGTGGAGGAGATCGAGGGCGACTACTGGAACGTGGTCGGCCTTCCGGTTCCCGCCCTGCTGCGCCTGGTGCCGGACCTGCTGCGCAGCTAGCCTGCAGCGGTCGCCGCACGCAGTTCGCCCGCTAGACTGCCTGCTCCGGCCGGGCGCAGCGCACGGCGCCCCCCAGCACCGGGGGTTCCGGTTCTCGCGTGCTGCCGCCCCGGCGCTTATCCTCACTTCTCAACGCGCGAATGGGCTTTTTCTCCTACCTCACCGGCATGGGCGGCCGCGACATGGCCGTGGACTTGGGGACGGCCAACACGCTCGTCTACGTCCGCGGCCGCGGGATCGTGCTCTCCGAGCCGTCCGTCGTGGCGATCGACTCGCGCAGCGGCGAAGTGCACGCGGTCGGAATCGAGGCGAAGCGCATGCTCGGCCGCACGCCCGGCACGATCCAGGCGATCCGCCCGCTCAAGGACGGCGTGATCGCCGACTTCGACGTGACCGAGCAGATGCTCCGTCACTTCATCCAGAAGGTTCACCAGAACCGCTGGGCGCACCCGCGCGTCGTCGTCTGCGTGCCGAGCGGGGTGACCGGGGTCGAGAAGCGGGCGGTCGAGGAGGCCTGCCTCAGCGCCGGCGCCCGCCAGGCGTACCTGATCGAGGAGCCGATGGCGGCCGCGATCGGCGCCGGGCTGCCGGTCGGGGAGCCGACCGGCAACATGGTCGTCGACATCGGCGGCGGCACGAGCGAGGTGGCGGTGATCTCGCTCGGCGGCATCGTCGTGTCCCAGTCGATCCGCATCGGCGGCGACGAGCTCGACGAGGCGATCATCAACTACGTCAAGCGCGAGTACAAGCTCATGATCGGCCAGCAGACCGCCGAGGAGGTCAAGCTCGAGATCGGCTCGGCCTTCCCGCTCGGCGAGGAGGTCCAGGCGGAGATCCGCGGCCGCGATCTCGTCTCGGGACTGCCCAAGACGATCGTGCTGACCAGCGAAGAGGTCCGCATGGCGCTCGAGGAGCCGCTCCAGGCGATCATCGACGCGGTCAAGGAGACACTCGACCGCACGCCGCCGGAGCTGGCCTCGGACATCATGGACCGCGGCATCATGCTCGCCGGCGGCGGCGCGCTCCTGCAGGGGCTGGACGAGCGCCTGCGCGACGAGACGCAGATGCCCGCCCACCTGGCGGAGTCGCCGCTCACATGCGTGGCCGTCGGGTCGGGCCGCAGCCTCGAGGAGTTCGAGGCGATCCACCGCGCGAACAAGAATTCCCGAACGAGCCGGCGGCGGTAACGCCCGCCGGGCCCTGGTCGAGGCCTCGCGATGTACGACAGGAAGGTGGTCCGCAGGCGGCGGGCGGCGCTCGCCGTCTTCGTCGTGCTGTCGATCGCGATCTTGACCGCCTACTTCGGCGAGTCCCGTGGCGGCTTCTTCCACACCCTCCAGCGCGGCGCCCAGGAGGCTTTCGCGCCGGTGGAGACGGGCGCGAGCCGCGCCCTCAAGCCCGTGCGCGACTTCTTCAGCTGGGCCGGCGACACGATCGACGCCAAGGATCAGAACGCGGACCTGAAGAAGGAGGTCCAGCTGCTGCGCGGCGATCTCGCCGAGGCCCAAACGCAACTGCGCGACGCCGGGCAGTTGAAGGGCCTGGCCAGCCTGCGCGAGGAGAACTACTTCCCGCAGGCCACAGCGCCGGTGACCGCCCGCGTGATCGCCCGGTCGTCGACGGTCTGGTACTCGACCCTGAAGATCGACAAGGGGTCCGGTGACGGCCTGCGCGAGAACCAGCCCGTGATCGCGGCCGGGGGGTTGATCGGCAAGCTCACGAGCGTCACCGGGGGCACCGCCGAGGTGCGCCTGATCAGCGACGGCCAGAGCGGCGTCTCCGCGCAGGTGTTCCCGGCCGGGGTCACAGGGGTCGTGCGGCCCGAGGTCGGCAACCCCGAGGACCTGCTGCTCGAGCACGTGGAGAGCGGCCGCCGCGTGACCGAGAACACGCTCGTCATCACCTCCGGCTTCACCTCGTCGCGCACGGAGTCGCTGTTCCCGCGCGGTATCCCGATCGGCCGCGTGACCAAGGTGGACCTCGATGAGCTCGAGACCTACCAGCGCGTGCACGTCAAGCCGTTCGCCGACCTGCGCCGCATCGACGTGGTCCAGGTGCTGACCCGCAAGGGCGTGGCGCAGCAGGCGGCCTCGGTGGGGGAGACCGGCGGATGATTCTGTCCGTCGGCGCCGTGGTGCGCGTGGGTGCCCTCTTGCTGCTGGCGGTGGTGCTCCAGCTGTCCGCGCTCAGTCAGCTGAACGTGTTCGGCGGCCACGCCGACCTGGTGGTGCTCGTGGTCGCCGCCGTCGCCTACTACGGCGGTAGCGTGCCGGGCTGCGCCGCGGGTTTCAGCGCCGGGCTGCTGCTGGACCTTCTGACCGGCACGACGATGGGGGCCTCATCGCTGGTGCTCACCGCCGTGGGCTACGGCGTCGGGCGCTTCCGCGAGGTGCGCGATCCGAGCCACGGCCTGCTGCCGCTGGTGGTAGGGACGCTGGCAACCGTGGGTTGGGTGATCGCCTTCGCCGCGGTCGCGCTGATGCTCGACATCGGCGCGCGGGTGAGCCCGCTGGTGATCCGCGACATGATCGTCACCGTGCTGCTGAACGCGCTGCTGGCGCTTCCGGTGTTCACGGGCTGCCGCAAGCTGCTGCGCCCGTCACTGGCGGTGGACCCGCTCGAGGTGCGCCGGCGCCGGCGCCCGCCGCGCGAGGCCGGCCCGCTCGGCCTGCGCGGGCTGGAGATCTAGTCAGATGGCCATCTGATGTACCTCGACAACGAGCGCCGCCCCACGCTCACGCC
Organism: Thermoleophilaceae bacterium; assembly: GCA_013813135.1. Taxonomy (GTDB): domain Bacteria; phylum Actinomycetota; class Thermoleophilia; order Solirubrobacterales; family Thermoleophilaceae; genus JACVRW01. Next base: position 3,779 of record JACCSF010000318.1, read on the forward strand.
GCAGCTCGCCGTGCGCGTCGCCATCCTCGGCGGCGTGGCCCTGGCGGCGTTCGCCGTCATCTTCTTCCGGCTCTGGTTCCTGCAGGTGCTGTCGGGCGACAAGTACGTGGCCGAGGCCCAGGGCAACCAGCTGCGCGAGATCCGCGTGCAGGCGCCGCGCGGTGACATCGTCGACCGCGAGGGACGAGTGCTCGTTAGCAACCGGGTCGGCCTCGCGGTGAAGGTGACGCCCGTCCAGGTGTCCGAAGACCACAGCGAGCGCCGCAAGGTGTACCGCCGCCTGGGCCGGCTGCTCGGCATGCGCCCGCGGGCGATCGAGCGCCGCGTGAACGACCAGTTCGACGAGCTGCCCTTCTCGAAGGCCACCGTCAAGCAGGACGTCTCGCGCGACATCGTGATGTACATCGAGGAGCGCGACGAGAACTTTCCCGGGGTGGAGGTCGAGCCCGTCTTCCTGCGCCAGTATCCGCACAGGGAGATCGGGGCCCACCTGTTCGGCTACGTCGGTGAGGTCAGCGAGGAGAACCTCGACGACCCGAGCTACTCGAACGTGAAGATGGGCGACCGCGTCGGCAAGGCCGGCCTGGAGGCGGAGTACGACCCGTTCCTGCGCGGCACGAGCGGTGCGACCCGCGTTCAGGTCGACGCTCTCGGCAATCTCAAGCGCTACTTCGCCCGCCGGCCCCCCGCGCAGGGCCGCCAGCTGCGCCTCTCGCTCGACCTGGACGTCCAGCGCTCCGGCCAGGAGGCGCTCGCGGGCGGCACGGGCAAGGGCGCCTTTGCCGTGATGGACATACACAACGGCGAGGTGCTCGGGCTCGGATCGCAGCCCTCCTACGACCCGAACCTGTTCGCAAAGGTCGTCAGGGCGTCCGACTACAACCGCCTCAAGGCCGACGAGACCGGCGCGCCGCTGACCAACCGTGCGGTCGCCGGCGGCTACCCCACTGGTTCCACCTTCAAGCTGATCACGGCCACAGCCGCGCTCGAGTCCGGGCTGATCACGCCCGACACGCCGCTCAACGACCCTGGAAAGCTGACCGTCGGCGACGTGACCTTCGAGAACGCGGGCGGGGTGGCGCACGGCGTGCTCTCCCTGCGCCAGGCGCTGACCGTGTCGAGCGACGTGTTCTTCTACCAGCTCGGCCGCGACCTGAACCGCGAGGGCATGCCGCTACAGCACTGGGCGCGAAGGCTGGGCCTGGGGCACGCGACCGGGATCGACCTGCCCGAGGAGGGCCCGGGGTTCATCCCGGGCCCGAAGTGGCGCGACCACGAGTACGCGAAGTTCCAGCGCTGCGTCGATCGAACCGACCCGACGCCGACGGAGATCTCCCTGGGCAAGTGCGGCTGGCAGGATCGGCCCTGGTCGGTGGGCGACAACGTCAACCTGTCGGTCGGCCAGGGTGACCTTGCGGCCAGCCCGCTCCAGATGGCGGTCGCGTACGCGGCGATCGCCAACGGCGGCCGGGTGCTGCGCCCGCGGCTCGGCCAGCGGATCGAGAACTCGGCGGGCCAGGCCCAGCAGCAGCTCGAGGCCCCTACCGCCCGCAGGCTGAAGATCTCGGCGGACTATCGCGAGGCGATCCTCGACGGCCTGCGCGGTGCCGCCAGCTTGCCGGGCGGCACGTCGACGCCGGTGTTCGAGACCTTCCCCGTGCAGATCGCCGGCAAGACCGGCACGGCGGAAAAGGGCGCCGGCCGCGCGGACCAGTCCTGGTACGTCGCCCTGGCGCCGTGGCCCGACCCCAAGTACGTGGTGGCCGTTACCGACGAGGCCGGCGGCTTCGGCGCGGACACCGCGGCGCCGATGGCACGCCGCATCCTCGCCGAGCTCTTCAACGTGGACGAGCAGCAGCTGGTCCAGGGCGGCGGTCCTTCCGACTGATGAGCACCGCCGTCCAGGACTTCCGCGAAAGCGGGCCGCGCCTGCTGCGGCTCGACCCGCTGCTGCTGCTGGCCACGTTCGGCCTGATCGCCGCGAGCGTCTACACGGTGCGCAAGGCGACCCTCGGCGACATCCCGAACGACCCGAACTACTACATGAACCGCCAGCTGGTCTACGTCGGCGCGGGCCTGGTGCTGATGGGCCTGCTGTCGCGCTTCGACTACTCGCGCCTGCGGGAGTGGAAGCTCGGCGTCTACGGCTTCATGATCGCCGCGATCCTGCTCGTCTACGTGCTCGGCTTCTCAGCGCGCGGGTCGCGGCGCGCGATCGAGTTCGGCTTCTTCAACTTCCAGGCGTCGGAGCTCGGCAAGCTGCTGCTCGTGGTGGCGCTGGCGGGCTTCACGGTCGACCGGGCGCGGCGGCTGGGCGAACGCGAGACCACCAGCCGGATCGTGCTGCTGGCGCTGGTCCCGGCGATGCTCGTGGTCGCCCAGCCGGACCTCGGCTCCGGCCTCGTGTATCTGGCGATCGTGCTCGCGGTGCTGTTCGTGGCCGGCACGAAGTGGACCCACTTCGCCGCGCTTGCTGGTCTTGGGACCGTCGCGATAGTGGTGGTCCTGCTGGCCGCCCCTGCGGTCGGCGTGGAGGTTCTGAAGCCGTATCAGGTCGACCGTCTGACTGCATTCCTCAACCCTTCGACCGATCCCGCCGATGAGGGCTATCAGATCAATCAGTCGCTGACCGCGATAGGCTCAGGGGGGAAGACGGGCCGTGGAGACGAATCCACGCAGACGGAGCTGAACTTCCTACCCGAGCACCACACGGACTTCATATTCTCCGTCGTGGGGGAGGAATTTGGTTTCGTGGGTGCGGCGCTCGTGCTGTCCCTGTTTGCGCTCCTAATCTGGAGAGCGTTGAGAATCCTGACGACGTCAAAGAACCTCTACGGCGCACTGGTCGCCGGCGGCATCACCGCGATGCTGATGTTCCAGGTCTTCGTCAACGTGGGCATGACCATCGGGATCATGCCGATCACCGGCATCCCACTACCGCTGATGTCTTACGGCGGCTCGTCGGTGATAACGACATTGATGGCCGTCGGCCTCCTGCAGTCGATCCACGCGCAAGCGCGCGAGACGGCTGTCGGAAAGCAATCCGCTCCCGGCCGGCCTAACCGGCCGTTCGCGGCCGGGGGCCTCTAACTCTTATGAGAGGGCTTAGTTGTGAGAAAGCAGTTGCTCGTCACGGTGGACCGTGGCGAAACCAGAGTCGCGATCCTCGAGTCCGAGGGCTCACCCTCCGCGAATAGCGGGGGACGCGGCAGAAACAACAGCGACGACTGGCGCGTCGCGGAGCTCTACATAGAGCGCCGCGGCTCCCGCTCGATCGTCGGAAACATCTACAAGGGCAAGGTCGACAACGTCCTGCCCGGCCTCGAGGCGGCGTTCGTCGACATCGGCTTCGAGAAGAACGGCTTCCTGCACGCCGACGACGTGGTCTTCCCCGGCGTGGAGGTCGCCCGGCGCGGCCGTGGCGGGCGCGCCAAGGGCAAGCGCATCACCGAGCTGCTGAAGCCCGGGCAGGAAATCCTCGTCCAGGCGATCAAGGATCCGCTGAAGACGAAGGGCCCGCGCCTGTCGATGCAGCTCTCGATCGCGGGGCGCTATCTCGTGTACGTGCCGCAGGGTGAGGGCGTCGGCGTCTCGCGCCGTCTCGACGACAAGGAGCGCGACCGCCTGCGCCGCGCCGCCGGCAAGGCGGAACTGGGCGAGGGCGGCGTGATCGTGCGCACCGCTGCCCAGGGAGCGACGAAGGAGGACTTCGAGCGCGAGATCAAGTACCTGCACAAGCTGCATGACGTGCTCCAGCAGCGCGCCACCGAGACGCCGGCGCCGGCGATGGCGTTCCAGGAGGCCGACCTGTCGGTGCGGGTGGCGCGCGACATCTTCTCGGGCGAGTTCGAGAAGGCGATCGTGGACGACCGCAAGCAGCACCACCGGCTCGAGTCCTTCTTCAACCGCACGGCGCCGGAGCTGCTCGAGCGGCTCGCGTTCTACGAGGACGACGAGCCGTTGTTCGAGCGCTACAACGTCGACGACGCGATCCAGTCGGTGCTCAAGCGTCGGGTGGACCTGCCCAGCGGCGGATATCTGATGATCGACTACGCCGAGGCGATGACGGTCATCGACGTGAACTCGGGCTCGTTCACCGGCCGTGGCAAGGGCGCGAAGCTCGAGGACACGATCACGAAGACCAACCTCGAGTCGGCCGAGGAGGTCGTGCGCCAGCTGCGCCTGCGCGACATCGGCGGGATCATCGTCATCGACTTCATCGACATGGCGAGGGCGCGCAACCGCGACACGGTGCTGAAGACCCTGCGCAAGTCGCTCGACGAGGACCGCACGAAGACCTACGTGGTTGAGATCTCGCCGCTCGGCCTGGTGGAGATGACCCGCCAGAACGTCACCGACGGCGTGCGCGAGATCATGACCAAGCCGTGTCCCACCTGCGAAGGCGAGGGCGTGGTGCTGTCCGAGGAGACCGTCTCGATCGAGGTCGACCGACAGCTGCGCGAGCTGGCCGTCGAGCGGCCCGGATCACCGGCCTTCTTGATCCGGGTGCACCCGAAGGTGTCCTCGATCCTGGTCGGCGGCCAGGGCGTGCCGGGCCCGATCGTGGAGATCGAGCAGGAGACCGGGCGCCACTTCCACTTCGAGGGCACCGAGGCGCTGCCGATCGACCGCTTCGAGGTCGTGCTCGAAGGCAGCCGCGAGGACGTCGAGGAGCGCGCCCTGCCGTTCCGCGAGGGCGAGGAGGTGCTCGTCCTGATCGAGGAGCCGCACATGTACAACGACGACGATGGCGTCGCGAAGCTGGATGGCTACGTGATCTCGGTGATCAACGCGGCCTCGCTCGTAGGCGAGCGGACGCTCGTGCGGATCGAGAAGGTGGGGCGCTCGGCGGCGCAGGCGTCGCTGGTGAACCCGCCGGAGGACACGGGCTCCCAGGACGGCGAGCAGCACGAC
>JACCSF010000334.1 GCA_013813135.1 Thermoleophilaceae bacterium
GAGCTGGGCGACGCGCTGCGCAGCTCGGCCGACGCGGCGGCGGAGGGCATGCGCGCGACCGTCCCGCTCGAGGCGCGCAAGGGCCGCGCGAGCTATCTGGGGCCGCGCAGCGTGGGGCACCAGGATCCGGGCGCCACGTCGTCGCACATGCTGCTCGACGTGGCGGCGAACACGTTTCGGCGGCGACGGCTGAGCCCGGTTTGACATCGTTGGATCACCAGGAATAAGCTGGCGCTCGCTGGGTCCTGAACTCGATGGAGAGGGAGGAAGAGGCTCGTGAGCATCTTCGGAGCTGAGGTGATCGGGACGGCGCTCCTGATCCTGCTGGGCAACGGAGTCGTGGCCGGGGTCCTACTCAACCAGTCCAAGGCCCAGAACGCAGGCTGGATCGTCATCACGTTCGGCTGGGGCATGGGCGTCATGGTGGGAGTGTTCGCGGTGGGGCAGTTCAGCGGAGCGCATCTCAATCCGGCGATCACGCTCGGGTTCGCGACCATCGGCAACACCGAGTGGGCCGACGTGCCGAAGTACCTGGGCGGCGAGTTCGTCGGTGCGTTCATCGGCGCCACGCTCGTGTGGGCGGCGTACTTGCCCCACTGGGGGGCGACCGAGGATCCCGGGCTCAAGCTCGCGTGTTACTGCACGGCGCCTGCGATCCGCAACACCGTGGCCAACGTCATCTGCGAGATCATCGGGACCTTCGTGCTGGTCTTCGGCGTGCTGGCGTTCTTCGCCGACCCGAATACGGCGGGCACCGCGCTCGGCGGCCTCCTGGTGGGCCTGCTGGTTTTCGGCATCGGGATGTCGCTCGGGGGACCAACCGGCTACGCGATCAACCCCGCGCGAGACCTCGGCCCACGGATCATGCACGCGATCCTGCCGATCGCGGGCAAGGGGCCCTCGGACTGGAGCTACGCCTGGATCCCCGTGGTGGCCCCCCTGATCGGCGGCGTCCTCGGGGCGCTGGCCTTCGACGCCTTCTACCCCGGCTGATCGCTTGCCGGGACGCCGATTCACCGTAGACCGAGACCGAGAGGTATATGATGGCTAAGTACGCGGCAGCCCTGGACCAGGGGACGACCAGCACGCGATGCATGATCTTCGACCACGGCGGTCAGGTGGTCAGCGTGATCCAAAAGGAGCACGAGCAGATCTACCCGAAGCCGGGCTGGGTCGAGCACGATGCGAACGAGATCTGGTCACGCACCCAGGAGGTCATCGACGAGGCGATGCAGGATGCCGGCGCGAGCGCGGACGACATCGCCGGCGTGGGCATCACCAATCAGCGCGAGACGACGCTGGTGTGGGACAGGAACACCGGCGAGCCGGTGCACAACGCGCTCGTGTGGCAGGACACTCGCACCGACCGCCTCGTGGACGAGTTCTCGCGCGACGGAGGCCAGGCCCGCTTCCAGGAGAAGGTCGGACTGCCGCTCGCGACCTACTTCTCGGGCCCGAAGATCCGCTGGACCCTCGACAACGTCGACGGCGCGCGCGCGAAGGCCGAGGCCGGCGACCTGCTGTTCGGCAACATGGACACCTGGCTGATCTGGAACCTCACGGGCGGCACGGACGGCGGGCTGCACATCACGGATGTCACGAACGCCAGCCGCACCATGCTCATGGATCTCAAGACCCTGCAATGGGACGACGAGATCGCCGGCATCATGGGCGTCCCCACCTCGATGCTGCCGGAGATCAGGCCCTCGAGCGAGGTCTACGGCGAGGTCAAGGCCGGCGGCGCGCTCCAGGGCGTGGCGATCGCGGGCGACCTCGGCGACCAGCAGGCGGCCACGTTCGGGCAGACCTGTTTCGCGGTCGGAGAGGCCAAGAACACCTACGGCACGGGCAACTTCCTGCTGCTCAACACGGGCACCGAGGCGGTGCCGTCAAAGTCGGGGCTGCTGACCACCGTCGGCTACAAGATCGGCGACGAGGACGCCGTGTACTGCCTGGAGGGTTCGATCGCCATCACCGGCGCGCTGGTGCAGTGGCTGCGCGACAACCTCAAGATGATCCAGGCCGCGCCCGAGGTCGAGGACCTGGCCAAGTCGGTCGAGGACAACGGCGGCTGTTACATCGTGCCGGCGTTCTCAGGGCTGTTCGCGCCCTATTGGAAGTCCAACGCGCGCGGCGTCGTCGCGGGCCTTACCCGCCCGCTACGTCAACGCAGGGCACATCGCCCGGGCCACTCTCGAGGCGACGGCCTACCAGAGCCGCGAGGTCGTCGAGGCGATGGACGCCGACTCGGGCGTGGCGCTGGAGTCGCTCAAGGTCGACGGGGGCATGGTCGGCAACGACCTGCTGATGCAGTTCCAGGCCGACCTGCTCGGCGTGCCGGTGATCCGGCCGAAGGTGCCGGAGACCACGTCGCTCGGCGCCGCCTACGCGGCGGGGCTGGCGACCGGGTTCTGGGGCGAGGTCGAGGACCTGCGCGAGAACTGGGTCGAGGACAAGCGCTGGGAGCCGTCGATGGACGCCGCCAAGCGCGACGAGTACTACAAGTACTGGAAGAAGGCCGTGACCAAGTCCTTCGACTGGTTTGACGCAGAAGGCGACGACGCCTGACGCATTCTGCGCCACGAGGGGGCGGCCGGCGTGAAAGGCCGTCCCCTCGGGCCATAATGGGGCCGTGACCACGCTTCAGACCGAGGTGCTCGTGATCGGTGGCGGCGCAACGGGCGCGGGCGTCGCCTGGGACGCCGCCCTGCGCGGCTTCGACACCATCC
>JACCSF010000346.1 GCA_013813135.1 Thermoleophilaceae bacterium
GACCTCGCTTCCGTGCCCGCTGAAGAATTCGCCGTAGCCGGGGGCGAAGACCTTGTCGCTATAGGTCCCGTCGTCGTGGAGCTCGCGTCCCACCATCGCGCCCTTGACGGGCCCGGACGGGCCGTCGACGGTCTTGCCTGTGGTCTTGATCTTGACTTCCTCGAAGGCGATCCCGGGGATGTTCTCGGCGCGGTGGACGTCGCCTGGCTTGGGATCGGCGGGCATGATCATCTCGATCGGCCCTTCCTTGCCCGCGAGCCAACTGCCGAGGGTGCTGTCCACGAGGCCGCCGCGGTCGTAGTCGTAGACGTCCTCGCCGAGGTACCAGACCGAGCCGTCATCGGCCTGGGCGTAGTAGTCGAGCGCGACCTCCTCGATCCGCCCGTCGACGTAGGCGGAGTACTGGGACACGCGGGCGTCGACCTGCTGGCCCGGACTCCACTCGATGGTCCTCGTTCCGGGCAGCAGCGTGGTCTCGGTATGGAAGGGCTTGCCATCGACCTCGCCGCTGAAGATCACCGAGCGCAGACGACTTATCGGAAACAGCGGGTTGGTGATCTTGGTCGGGTTGGAGAACTTCGGCGCGGTGATGTCGAGCCGCTTGCTCTCGGGGGCGAGCGGGAGCTTCTCCAGGCCCGCCGCGACGAGCTGGGCGCGCGTCGGTTGCGGGATCGTGCTCGACGCGGAAGCTCCCTCGCTCGCTCCGTCCCCGCTGCTGCACGCCGCAATGCTGAGCGCCACGCAAACGGTGGAGACGATCAGCGCCGACCGCCGGGGTCCGGTGTTCCGGTAGCTCTTCATCAACTCGCTCGTCTTAGGACGCATTCGTCTCGCCGCGCTTTCGTTTCTGATGATCGGACAGGCCATCAAGGTGCAACATTTCTAGACCCGGCCAGTGAGAGGGCGCTGAGAGCATTCTCGGAGCCCCTCGAGCGCGGCGCCGGGGAGCCGAGGAATCTCCGCTCCAGCTCAGGTGCATCGGCGCAATGGATGCGCCCTCTTGACGACGTCCGCGAGCGACGCCGCCCAATGCGCGGCGTCGTGCCGCGCTTACGTCTTCCGCGACGAGGGGCAATGTCGTCCGAGCGTTCCCGCGCTTCTGCTTTTTCGACGAGTCGCGATAACGCCGCCGCCGAAGCCGCGCGCTACTCCTCCCGGCGCAGAGGGATCGCTATGGCATGGCGCCGATAGGAGTACGCAACAGAGTTTCGGCGCCCTCGCGGCTCTTGCTCTTGCCCGTCGCGCGGCGCGGAGGCGCACGTCACGACGCGACCGTGCTCCCTATGGTGGATCTGCCGTGACGTACACCGCCGACCCACGCGTTGACGCTACATCGATGCCCTGCCCGATTGGCAGCAGGCCATCTGCCGCGAAGTCCGCGATCTGGTCCACGCTGCCGACCGAGAGGTCACCGAAACCATCAAGTTCACCGACCGTCCGTACTTCGTGCTGCAGGGCCACATCTGCGCCCTGCTGGCGGCGAAGGACCACGTCAACGTATTTCTCTACGACGGCGCCATCGTCCCCGATCCGGAGGGAATCGTCACCGCCGGTCACGAGAACAAGACCGCCCGCACCGTGGCCGTACGCAAAGGCGAAACTATCAACTCGCCCGCCCTCACCGCGATGTAAGCACATTATTGCCAACAACCGCGCCGGAGGCTGGCGCAAGTTGAAGCGCTAAGGCTAATTCACGATTGCGGTTTTGAGCCACACCACTCTCAGCCCACTCCGCGACACTTCCGGATAACCAGTTCGACGAGAACGTCGCAGGCAGCGAGCGCGCAGCGCGGGGAGACGCCCGCTGGCGCGCCAAGCGACAGCGGTGCCCCCGATTGAGTCTGGTCGACCGCCGATTAGTTTCGTCCTCGTCCATTTCGGGAGCGCTGCGACACGCCGGCGCAGACGCCTCCGTCGTCAGAACGCGGGAGCGGTGGAGGATCCGTTTGGGGATCGGCTCACGGGATGGCCGCGCCTGTTGGACCTCTCTGCGCAGCGCAACCGTTGGCGACAGCCCGTCTAGATTGGTGCCCCGCGCGGGTCTATCCGCCGTCCGTTCGCTCAATATAGGGAGGAAGCAGGCGATGTCCATCGATCATGTCCTCGCCGTCGTCCCGGTGGCCGATTTCGAAGTTGCGCACGCTTGGTACGAGTGTCTGTTTGGCCGTTCCGCCGACAACCTGCCGATGGAGGGTCGGCTCGTCGAATGGCGGGTGACCGACGGTGGATGGGTCCAAGTCACTCGCGACGCCGAGCGCGCCGGCTCGGCCCTCTTGAACTTCGCGGTGGACGACTTGGACCAGCACGTCGCCGACGTCTCGGGAAGGGGGCTGGCCCCAGGAGCGATCGAGACGGTTAACAAGGGCGTGCAGCTATCCGCCATTCGTGATCCCGAGGGCAACACGATCACCTTCATCGGGCACTTCCGCGTCCGGTACTGAAGGCGAGTCGGCGAGAACCAACCAGAGAGCGAAAGGCATGTGAGCTCGAGAGCCCCCTGCCTCCGCGTGCCGTGGTGTCACAGCGACGTGTCGACGTAGGTCTTGGCGAGCCGCTTCGGCGCGCGGGCGAGCCAGGCTTCGACGATCAGCTCCTGTAGATCCTCGAGTCCGATCCGGTCCAGGCGCACCAGGATCGCCGGGTAGCCATCGAAGTGTGGAGTGGTGAAGTAGACGGTCGGGTCGTCGGCGAGCAACGCCTCCTTCGCTACGAGGTGCTCCACATGCGCGCCGAGGGTCGGTCCGTCGGGCGCGTCGTCGCCCAGCGCTTCGAGGTCCGCGCGGCGCAGCGGGCGCTCCCACACGAATCCCTTGTCCTTGACTCGCCACTGACGCAGATCGCGCGAGGGCCGCTCACTCGTCTCGGGCAACGCCAGCGCGATTCGACGGACATCGTCCCAGGTCGCCACGTCGCTCAGCCTACGTCGCCCAGACCCGACGCGTCCATAGGGTGCTGCTCCCGTCCGACCCTGCGGAACGAGACCGGCGCGGCACGCCGATTGCGATCTGGACGGACTCACGCTCTCGCTCGCGCGACGAGCAGCCGCCGGTCTGGCCATCGCCTCCCGCCGGTGGCGTCGTAGCGCCCGACCCACACGCGCTTCTCAAGCGCCGACGGAGCAGGTCCGCGATCGGATCCGCGGTGTCGGGCGGCGCGTTGTTGCCGAGCACCCCGAGGCCTTGAAGATTCTCGCCGAGCACGATCCTGGCAGCGACCGCACCGAGCGCTAGACCGCCGGTGGATCTGGAGCCGGCCGAGGGCGAGTCGGTCTATCTCGAGCTCGTCGACGCCCTCGAGCTGTACGCGGCGATCATCGGCGGCACCGCAACCCAGGCTGCCGATCAGCTTCGCGATGCGGCCCTCCTCGAGAGCGCGCTCGGGCGACTGCGCGCGTACGCCCACTATGAGGATGCCGACCTCGCGCTTCAAGCGGCGGTGCTGGCGAACGGTATCGCCGAGAGCCAAACGTTCATCGACGGCAACAAGCGTCTGGCGCTTGTTGCGATGCTCACCTTTCTTGAAGTCAGCTCGGGGAGTGGCTTGCGGCTGCGACCCCATGGTCCTCGGCGGCGGCCGGGGCGAGATTCTCCCTCGCAGTGCTTCTTGGGGGTGTGGATGAGCAACCCCTGATTTTGGTGGTGGAGGACGACGAGGCGACCCGCGGGTTCCTGGTCGAGAACCTGGTGGCGGACGGATTCCGGGCGGCCGGCGCCGCGAGCGCCGCCGAGGCGCTGCGGGCGATCGAGGTGCGCCGGCCCGCGCTCGTTCTGCTCGATCTGAGGCTCGAGGCCGGCAGCGGCCTCGACGTGCTCGACCGCCTGCGCTCAGCCGACGGCCTGGCCTCGCGCCTCGACCCGGACCTGCCCGTGATCGTCCTCACCGGCCGATCGGGCGAGGCCGACAGGGTGCGCAGCTTCGCCCGCGGAGCCGACGATCACCTGAACAAGCCGTTCCTGTACGCCGAGCTGCTGGCGCGCGTGCGCGCGGTGCTGCGCCGCGCGGAGGGGCGGCGGGCGCGTGGGGTGATGCGTGTTGGCGAGTTGACCTTGGACCCGTCCACGCGCGCGGTTCGGCTCGCGGGGCGCCGCGTGGAGCTGGCCGCGAAGGAGTTCGCGCTGCTCCAAGCGCTGGCGGAGCAGCCCACGCGCGTGTACGGCAAGCAGGAGTTGCTGCGCGACGTGTGGGGCTACCTCTCGGCGGGCAACACGCGCACTCTGGACGCGCACGCATGCCGGCTGCGCAAGAAGCTCCGCCCGTCGGCGCGACCGTGGATCGTGAACGTGCGCGGGGTCGGCTACAAGCTGACGGAGGCGCTGTGAGCTGGTGGGGCCCGGCCGTCTTTGCGTTCTGCTCGGCCGGCTGGGCGCTCGCGCTTGCCGCTGTGTGGACGCTGCGCCGGCGGCTGGCCCGCATCGACGACGCCGAGCACGAGCTGCGCGGGGCGGCCACGGCGATCGGCCTGGCGGCGGAGGGGGAGCTCGGCCCGCTGCTGCAACTGGAGCTGGATCGCATGGGGGCTGCGCTGGCGGATCTGGCGGAGGCGCGTGGGGCTCGGCCGGCTCCGCCGTCGGATCTGGAGGCCGGCCGGCTCGCGCAGGTGCTGGCGAACGTGATCGCGAACGCGGCGGAGCATGGGGTGGGGCCGGTGGAGGTCAGGACGAGGCACGAGGGGCGCCTCCTCAGCCTGGAGCTGAGCAACCGGGATCGGCCGAGAGGGGGCGACAAGGGTCCGGGGACGGGACGGGGGCGCGGAGTCGTCATCGCGAAGCGAGCGGCCCGCGAGTTGGGCGGCCGGGTCAGGGTGGAGAGGGACGGCGTCTTCACACGCACCGTGGTCGAGCTGCCGGCAGACGACGCCGATCCGCCGCGGCGACGCGCCGCATGACCCCGGCTCGCCGCCCGGCATGACCCCGGCGTGCCACGCCCCATGACACCCACCCGCCGGCGCGGCCTGCTCCTGCTCTGCTTCGCCCTCGTC
>JACCSF010000357.1 GCA_013813135.1 Thermoleophilaceae bacterium
TCCAGCACCCGGCGCCCGCGGCGCGAGAAGCGCACGTTGATCCGCACGCGCCGCGACCAGCGCCCCGCGATCGGCACCGGCCAGCCGAGCAGCGGCTCGATCAGCTCGCCCCCCGGTGGCGGCAGCGCGCCCGACCGCACCTCGATGCGCAGCGGGTAGGGCTCCTCCTCGGTAATGGTGTGCGGGCCGGCCCGGCGCTCGATCGCCGCGCCGCTGGCCGCGAGCGCGACCCACGCGGTGGCACCCGCGGCGATCGCCATCAGGGCGACCCCGGGCACGTATAGGGAGGCTGTGTCGAACGTGGCGCCGACCAGGCACAGCGCCAGGCCGAACAGGGCGACGGCGAGCGGCCGCATAAGCAGCTACAACGCCGGAACCCGCTCCAGCGCGTCGCGCACCACTCCGGCGCGCTCGTCCCCGCCGGCACCAGGGCCGAGCAGCAGCCGGTGGGCGAGCACGGAGTCGGCCAGCGCCTGGACGTCGTCGGGCAGCGCGTGGTCGCGCCCATCGAGCGCGGCCATCGCCTTGGCAGCACGGAACAGCATCAGGCCGGCGCGCGGCGAGGCGCCGAGGTCGACCCGCGGGTCGGCGCGCGTGGCGTCGAGGATCGCCACCACGTAGCGGCGCAGCGCCTCGCTGCCGTGCACGGCAGCGGCGGCGCCCTGTGCGGCGAGCACCTCCGCCACATCGGTCACGGACTCCAGGTCGAGAACGCGGTCGCTCTCGGCGTGGTCGAGCAGCATCTGGCTCTCCTGGTCCGCCGTCGGGTAGCCGAGCGACACGCGCACCATGAAGCGGTCGAGCTGCGCCTCGGGCAGGGGATAGGTGCCCTCGTACTCGACCGGGTTCTGCGTGGCGACGACCAGGAACGGCCGCGCGAGCTCGTGCGTCTGCTTGTCCACGGTCACGTGGCCCTCCTGCATGCACTCGAGCAATCCGGACTGCGTCTTCGGCGAGGCGCGGTTGACCTCGTCAACCAGCACGATGTTGGCGAACACCGGGCCGGGCCGGAACTCGAAGCGGTTCTCGCGCTGGTTGTAGACGTTGGTGCCGACCACGTCGGCCGGCAGCAGGTCGGCCGTGCACTGCACGCGCGCGTACTCGGCGTCGATCGAGCGCGCTAGCGCACGCGCCAGGGCCGTCTTTCCGACGCCCGGGTAGTCCTCGATCAGCACGTGCCCTTCGGCCATCAGCGCGACGAGCACGTCGCGCAGCACGCACTCGGGGGCTTTCACCGCGCTCGCGATGTTGTCGCGCAGACGCGCGCCGAGCTCGGCAACCTTCGAGGGGTCGAGCTCAGGCACAGTCGACATGGAGCACCATGGTAGGGATACGCCGCAACCGGCCCAGTCGGTTCGTTTCTCCCGGGTCAGGCCTGTGTCAGCTGCTCGGGACGGGTGAGCTCGCGCACCGCCGCCTCGGGGTCCGACGCTCGCATGAGGGCCTCGCCGATCAGCACCGCGTCCACACCCACCTGCTCGAGCTCTTCGATCTGCTCGCGGCTGTGAATCCCCGACTCCGAGACCACCACCTTGCCCGCCGGCACGTCCGCGAGCAGGTCGAAGGTGCGCTGGATGTCGACGCTGAAGTTCTCGAGGTCGCGGTTGTTGATTCCGAGCACGTCCGCGTCCACCTCGAGCGCCCGATCCAGCTCGTCCTCGTCGTAGATCTCGACGATCGCGTCGAGGTCGAGCGCGTGCGCCTCGCGGTGGAGCCCCGCCAGCTCGCGCTCGGTCATCGCGCCGACCACCAGCAGCACGGCGTCCGCGCCGGCCGCCTTGGCCTCGTAGAGCTGGTACGGGTCGATCGTGAAGTCCTTGCGCAGCACCGGGAGCTCGGTCGCGCCGCGCGCCTCGCGCAGGTCGGCCAGCGAGCCTCCGAAGTGAGCCTCCTCGGTCAGCACGGAGAGCGCGGCCGCGCCGCCGCGCTCGTAGGCGCGCACGATCTCCGCGCAGCTTGCCCCCTCGCGAATCGTGCCCGCCGACGGCGAGCGCCGCTTGTGCTCGGCGATCAGCGATGTGCCCGGGTGCGAGAGCGCCTCCGCGAAGGGCCGGCCCTCGGGCACCGCGCCCGCCTCGCGCTCGAGCTCCGGCAGCGGGCGCTCGCGCTTGCGCCTGTGCAGAGCCTCCCGCGTCGCTCCGACCAGCTCGTCGAGCCTGACGCTCACCGAGCGTGCTCCAGGTACCCGTCGAGCACGCCCGCGGCTGCACCCGAGTCGATCGACTGCTGGGCGCGCTCGACCCCCGCGGCGAGGGACTCGGCGGCGCCGCCGACGTAGATGGCGCCGGCCGCGTTCAGCACCGCCAGCGAGCGCTCGGTGCCGGACTGCCCTTCGAGCACGCCGCGCAGCACGCGCGCGTTCTGGTCAGGCGAGCCGGCGGCGAGGGCGCCATCTTTGGCCGGCTCCAGCCCCACCTGCTCCGGAGAGACGTCGTAGAGCGTGAGTCCGCCGTCCCTCAGCTCGACCACTCGGGTGATTCCGGAGACCGAGAACTCGTCGAGGCCATCCGCGCCCGACACTACCAGGGCGGATTCCGTGCCGAGCTCCGCCAGCGCGGCCGCGAGCGTCTCCAGCTTGGTTGGGTCGGACACGCCGATCACCTGGCGGGTGGCGCCTGCCGGGTTGGTGAGCGGGCCGAGGAAGTTGAAGATCGTGTGCACGCCGAGCGCCTTGCGAACGGGCACGACGTGCTTCATCGCGGAGTGGTGCTTGGGGGCGAACATGAAGCCGAAGCCCACGGCGTCGATGCAGGCTGCCACGGCGTCGGGCTCCAGGTCGATGCGGGCCCCGAGCGCCTCGAGCACGTCGGCCGACCCGCACCGGCTCGTGGCCGAGCGGTTGCCGTGCTTGGCCACGCGGCAGCCGGCCCCCGCCGCGATGAACGCCGCGGTGGTCGACACGTTGAACGTCGGCCGCCCGCCGCCGGTCCCGGCCGTTTCGACCAGGCCGTTGCCCGCACGCACCGGCAGGGCCAGCTCGCGCATGGTGGCCGCCAGCCCGGCGATCTCCTGCACCGTCTCGCCCTTTGTGCGCAGGGCGATCAGGAAGCCCGCCGTCTCAGCCTCGGAGGAGTTTCCCTCCATCACCTCGCGCAGCACCGCCGCGGCCTCGCCGGCCGAGAGGTTCTGGCCGCGGGCGACCCGGTCGATCGCGTCCGTGAGTGCGGGGTTGCTCACGCGAGGAAATTTCGTAGCATTTGCTTGCCGTGCGGCGTGAGCACGGACTCGGGGTGGAACTGGACGCCCTCGATCGGCAGTTCCGAGTGCCTCAGCCCCATGATCACTTCGCCCGCGCGGGCTGAAACCTCGAGCGAGTCGGGCAGCCCGGCGGGGTCGACCACGAGCGAGTGGTAGCGGCCGACCACGAGCGGGGATTCCAGCCCGGTGTAGATCGTTCTGCCGTCGTGCTCCAGCTCGGCGGTCTTGCCGTGCACAGGCTCGCCGCGTACGACGCGCGCCCCGAACTCCTGGGCGAGCGACTGGTGGCCGAGGCAGACGCCGAGCACGCGGGTGCCGCGCTCGCCGAAGCGGCGCACCGCGCGCATCGAGAGCCCGGCGTCGTCGGGCGTGCACGGGCCGGGCGAAACGATCAGGCGGTCCGGCTCGCGCTCGAGCAGGGCATCGACGTCGTTGCGCAGCACCTCGACCTCCGCACCCAGCTCGCCCAGGTACTGGACGAGGTTGTAGGTGAACGAGTCGTAGTTGTCGACGACGAGGACGTTCATTCGCTACGCCCAGTCGGCCTGTGCGCAGGCAAGCCGGATCGCATCCATCACCGCACCCGCCTTGGCCTCGGACTCGCGCGTCTCGTCGGCGGCGTCCGAGTCGGCGACGATGCCGCAGCCGGCCTGCAGGTAGGCCATACCGTCGTGCACGAAGGTCGACCGGATGTTGATGCAGGTGTCGAGGTCGCCGGTGTAGGACAGGTAGCCCACCGCCCCGCCGTACGGGCCGCGCTTGACCGGCTCCAGCTCGTCGATGATCTGCATCGCGCGGATCTTGGGGGCGCCCGACAGCGTCCCCGCGGGCAGCGCGGCCCGCATCGCGTCGATGGGAGTCACTCCCTCGCGCATGGTGCCGGACACCGACGAGACGATGTGGATCACGTGCGAGTACAGCTCCACGCCCATCAGCTCGTCGACCTTCACGCTTCCGTACTCGCACACGCGACCGAGGTCGTTGCGGCCGAGGTCGACCAGCATCACGTGCTCTGCGCGCTCCTTCTCGTCGGCGAGCAGGTCGTCGCTGACCTCGCGGTCGGAGCCGGTGCGCGGGCGCGTGCCCGCGATCGGCTTCAGCTCCACGCGACGGCCGTTCACCGTAACGAGCGCCTCGGGGGAGGCGCCGGCCACCTCGAAGTCCTCGAAGTCGAGGAAGTACATGTAGGGGCTCGGGTTGATCGCGCGCAGGCCGCGGTAGATCGAGAACGCGTCGACGGGGCAGTCGGCGGTCCAGCGCTGGCTCGGGACGACCTGGTAGGCGTCGCCGGCGCGGATGTACTCCTTGGCCCGCTCCACCGCCTCCGCGAAGCCGTCCGGCCCCATATTGGAGGTGAACTCGGGCGGCTCGCGCCTGCCGCGCCCGATCTGCGGCACCGGCCCGGCCAGGCGCTCCTTGACCTCGGCGATGGCGGCCGCCGCCTGCCCGTACGAGCGCTCCAAATCGTCGTGCGCTCCGGGGCGGGCTTGGCCCGCACCGGAGCGATCGTCGTGCGCGAGGGGGCGGGCTTGGCCCGCACCGGAGCGATCGTCTCCCGCGAAGACGTTCGCCAGCACGGTGACCTCGTGGCGGAGGTGGTCGAACGCCACCAGCACGTCGGTGACCATCACCGCGAGGTCGGGGATGCCCGTCTCGTCGGGGTTCGGCTCCCCCACGCTCGGCTCGGCGCTGCGCACGAGGTCGTAGCCGAACATGCCGACGGCCCCGCCCGCAAAGGGCGGCAGCCCCTCGAGCGGGGCGATCCGGTAGCGGCCCAGCTCCTCGGCTACGGCCGCGTACGGATCGGGATGGTCCCCGAGCGACATGCGGATGGTCGTGCGCGGCTGGAAGCCGAGGAACGACCAGCGACCGACGCGCTGGCCCTGCTCGGCCGACTCGAGCAGGAACGACGGCCCGCCGCCGCGCAGCTTGAGGTACGCCGAGACCGGGGTCTCGCAGTCGGCGATGAACGTGTGCCGCAGCGGCACGAGGTTGTGCTCGCGCGCGAGCTCGCGGACCTCGTCGAGGCCCGGCGTGAGCTCCAGGTCAACGACGACGCTCATTGAGCACCCGGAAGGCGTCGGCGAGGCTGAGGCCGCGCGACGCGAGCAGAACGGTGAGGTGGTACAGAACGTCGGCGGCCTCCTCGGCCACGCGCTCGTCCGATTCGCCTCCGGCCGCGCGAGCCACCTCCTCGGCCTCCTCCTCCACCTTCGCGCCGATGCGCGCGGGCTCGGCGAGCAGCGTGGCGGTGTAGCTGTCGCCGGGGTCCGCCGAGCGCCGCTGCGTCACCGTGCGCTCGAGCGCCGCCAGCGCCTCGGACGGCTCCAGGTCGGTGTCGCCGCGGTAGAAGCAGGTGCGCTCGCCTGTGTGGCAGGCCGGGCCGGCGGGCTCGACGAGCGCCAGCAGCGTGTCCCCATCGCAGTCGTAACGCAGCGCCTGCAGTCGCATCACGTTGCCGGAGGTCTCGCCTTTGTGCCACAGCTCCTGGCGCGAGCGCGACCAGAACCACATCTCGCCGGACTCGCGCGTGCGCCGCAGCGCCTCATCGTTCATATACGCGAGCGTCAGCACCTCGCCGGAGCGGGCGTCCTGAACGATGCAGGGGGTCAAGTCCATGATCATCTGGCCTCCGATTATGGCCGGGTCGTGCCGAGCGGCAGCTTGAGGAACTCGTATAGCTTCCCGATCGGGCTGAAGCCGAGCCGCTCGTAGAGGTGCTGCGGCCAGTCGGCGGCGTCGGTGAGCAGGAAGATCGGGTCGCATCCCTCCGATGCGGCCGTTGCCGCGGCCGCCAGCACCGCGGCGCTCGCGTGACCGCGGCCGCGGCGGCGCTCGAGCGTGCCCACCTCGTCCACCTGAGCCAGGCCGTCGGCGGTGTAGAGCCGACACGCCGCGGCCGGTTCGCTCGGGGGAGCGGCGAAGTCGCGGGCGCGGGTGGCACGCCCGTAACGCTCGTCCATCGCGGTCAGCTGCTGAACCGCCTCCTCCTGCCAGCCGAACGGCTGCTCGCGCCGGAAGGCGGCCAGGGCGCCGGCCCCGGTCGCGCGATCGACCTCGCTTCCGGCTCCGTGCGGCGCCATGCGCGCGGGGGTGCGGTCGCGGACCATCACGAGCAGCCGGTACACGTTCCAGCCGTCGCGCGACAGCGCCGGGGCCAGGCGCTCGCCCAGCTCCTCGTCGTGGACCACGAGTTTGCGGTGCGAGGCATGCTCGAGCGCGTGCTCCGTGGTGGCGACCAGCTCCCGGGCTCCGGCGCCGCTGTCCTCCACGCGCACGGCGTTGAGCTGCCAGACCAGCGGCAGGCTGGGCGTGAGCAGCGCGGTGGCGTGTCCCAGCGGCCGCACCTCGTCGACCACCGCCTCCTCGGTGCGCCGCAGGTAGCTGACGATGCGCTCGCGGCTCATTCGATCCCGAGCCGGTCGAGCAGAGCCTCGTCGCGGCGCCAGCCTTTGCGCACGCGCACGTGCAGGTCCAGGTGGATGCGCCGGTCCAGCAGCTGCTCGATCTCCTTGCGCGCCGCCGTGCCGACCGCCTTGACCATGCGTCCGCCCGCGCCGACCAGGATGCCCTTCTGCGACTCGGTCTCCGCCCACACGCGGGCGCGCACCACGAGCAGGCCGTCCTCGCGCTCCTCCAGCTCGTCGACCTCCACCTCCACGGCGTGCGGCAGCTCCTCGCGGGTGCGCAGCAGCACCTGCTCGCGCACCAGCTCGGCGATGCGCACGTGCTCTGGCTGGTCGCTCTTGTCCTCGCGCGGATAGAGAAACGGGCCCTTGGGCAGCAGGGACACGAGCTGCTCCACGAGCGGGTCGAGCCCGGCCCCGCTGCGCGCGCTGACCGGGAAGATCTCGCCGTTCACGCCGAGGTCAGCCGCCGCGTCGAGCGCCGTGACCGTGCGCGGCTGGTTGAGCCGGTCGACCTTGTTGAGCGCCGTCACCGCGGGCACATGGGCGTTCTCGATCGCGGCGGCGATGAAGCGGTCGCCCGCGCCGATCTGCTGCTCGCCGTTGAGCACGAACAGCACCGCGTCGGCATCGGACAGCACGCTCTCCACGCGGCGCTGCATGCGCTCGGTGAGCGGATCGCGCGGCCGCTGCACGCCGGGCAGGTCGACCAGCACCAGCTGCCAGTCGGGGCCGGTCGCGATGCCGCGGATCTCGCGCCGCGTGGTTTGCGGCTTGTCCGAGACGATCGCCACCTTGCGGCCGACGATCCGGTTGACGAGCGTGGACTTGCCCGCGTTGGGACGGCCCGCGAGGGCGACGAAGCCCGAGCGCGTCACAGCCCCTCCAGCACGCGCGCCTGGAGGGCGAGCATCTCGCCGCCGTCGGCCTCGTGGTCGTAGCCGCACAGGTGAAGCACGCCGTGCACGACGGCCTCGATCAGATCCTCTGTGTGCTCAGGGCAGATGACGACATCCCCCAGCTCGCGCGGCTCGACGGCAGGGCCTGTCGCATCGACTGGAAAGGACAGCACGTCGGTGGGCCGGTCGCGTCCGCGGTGCTCCCGGTTGAGCTCGCCGATGCGCTCGGCGTCGACCAGCTCGATGGCGAGATGCCCGTCGTCCACACCGGCGGCGGCGAGGGCCGCCAGCGCCGGCGGACCCAGCTCCTCGGGCGCATCGATGAGGTCGAGCTCGATCAGTTTCTACGCTTGCTGGCGCCGCGGCGCGCGCAGGGCGGGAGCCTGCTGCTCCGCGTACTCGTTGTACGCCGCCACGATGCGCTGCACGAGCTTGTGGCGCACCACGTCCTCGCTCCCGAAGCGCACGAACTCGATCCCTTCGACCTCCTTGAGGATGTCGCCGATCACCAGCAGCCCGGAGGCCTGCTCGCGCGGCAGGTCGATCTGGGTCACGTCTCCGGTCACGACCATCTTCGAGTTGAACCCGAGCCGCGTGAGGAACATCTTGATCTGCTCGGGGCTCGTGTTCTGCGCCTCGTCGAGGATGATGAAGCTGTCGTTGAGCGTGCGGCCGCGCATGAACGCGAGCGGAGCCACCTCGATCACCCCCCGCTCGAGGTGCTGGTTGACCCGCTCCGGCTCGAGCATGTCGTAGAGCGCGGCGAACAGCGGGCGCAGGTACGGGTCGACCTTCGCGGCGATGTCGCCCGGGAGGAACCCGAGCCGCTCGCCCGCTTCCACGGCCGGGCGGGTGAGCACGATCCGGTTGACCTCGCGACGCGCCAGCGCGGCTACGGCCATCGCCACCGCCAGGAACGACTTGCCGGTTCCGGCCGGACCGATCCCGACCGTGATCGTCGTGCTGCGGATCGCGTCGACGTAGCGCTTCTGGTTGACCGTCTTGGGGGCCACCTTGAGGCCGCGGTGGCGCCAGACGACGTCTTCGAGGATGCGGCTGGGGCTCTCGTGGCGGTCGAGCGCACCGGCGATCGCCTCGATCGTGCCCGGCGCGATCTCGTGACCCTGGCGGACCAGGTCGGTCAGCTCGCGGACGACGGTCCGGCCCATCTCCACGGCTTCGTCGTCGCCGTCGAGGGTCAGCACGTTGCCGCGCAGGTAGACCTCGCAGTCGAGATGCTCCTCGAGCGTCTTCATGACCAGGTCCTCGGGCCCGGCCAGCTCGGCGGCCACCTCGTTCGGAAGCTCGAGCTGCGTGCGCACTAGGGGACCAGAAGCTCCTTCACGGCGTTGCTCACGCGCTTGCCGTCGGCGCGACCCTTGAGCTGCGGCATCACGAGCGCCATCACCTTGCCCATCTCCGCGGCGGAGATCGCGCCGGACTCGGCAACCGCGTCGCCGACGATCGCCGCCAGCTCCTCGTCCGAGACCTGCTCGGGCATGTAGGAGCCGATCAGCTCCGCCTCGCGCTCCTCGGCCTCGGCCTGGTCGGCGCGGCCTCCGTCGCGGTAGGCCTCGGCCGCCTCGAAACGGCGCTTGCGCTCGCGCTGGAGCACCTCCAGCTCGTCGGCGCCGTTCTCCTTGGCGGCCTTCTGAAGCTCGTTGACGATCAGGCGCAGGGCGTGGACGCGCTGCTTCTCGCCCGCCTTCATCGCGTCCTTCACGTCATCCTGGATCTGGTTCAGCAACGACATCCGACTTCAAGTTTAGGAGGGCCGAGGGATCACTGGTGAGAACATCCGGTTGGCGACGTTCGACTGCTACGGCACGCTGATCGACTGGGAGGCCGGGGTCGGCTCGTTCCTCTACGAGCTGGCGCGCCGCCACGAGCACGATCCGCCGCCCGCGCGCGAGCTGCGCGAGCGCTGGGAGGCGCTGCAGTTCGAGCGCATCCAGACCGACTGGCGCTCCTACCGCGACGTGCTGGCCGCCAGCCTTGCCGACTGGGCGGGCGAGCGCGGCTACCGCGTCAACGAGCACGACGGCGAGCAGCTCGCTCGCTCGATGGAGAGCTGGCAGCCGTTCCCCGACACGGTGCCGGCGCTGCGGGCCGCGCGCGAAGCCGGGCTGCGGCTGTGGATCGTCTCCAATACCGACCGAGCGATCATCGAGCACTCGCTGCGCCACCTCGAGGTCGAGTTCGACGGCATCACGGTCGCTGAGGACTGCCGTGCCTACAAGCCCTCGACGGCCCCGTTCGAGCGCGCCCTGCGCGAGATCGGCCTGCCGCGCGAGCAGATCCTGCACGTGGCGTTCGGGTTCAAGTACGACATCGGCCCGGCGCAGGAGCTGGGCCTGCGCACAGCCTGGGTGAACCGCAAGCAGGAAGCCGCGCCCGGACCGCAGCGGCCCGACCACGAGTGGACCGACCTGTGGCCTCTGGCGGTGCTGCCGGCCTAGTCGGACAGGATCGCCACAACGCGGGCCGGGGCGGCGCTGCCGCCCATGATCCTCAGCGGGAAGCAGGCGACCTTGAAGCCCGTCGCGGGCAGCTGGTCCAGGTTCACCAGGCGCTCGATCTGCGAGTAGGCCAGGTCGGCCTGGTGCGCCGCCCAGAACACGCCCGGCTCGTCGCGCTCGATCGCCTGCTGGGCCTGCATGTGCACCGGCGCGTCCCAGCCCCAGGCGTCGATGCCCATCACCCGCACCCCGCGCTCCCACAGCCAGCGGGTCGCCGCCACCGTCACCCCCGGCCCGAGCGCCATGTAGCCGGCCTCGCCGTAGTGGGCGTCGCGCCCCGTGCGCACCAGCACGATGTCCAGCTCCGCGAGCTCGTGCCCGATGCGCTCCAGCTCGGCCTCGACGTCGGGCACGTCGACCGCCTCGCCGTCGGCCTTGGCGGTCATGTCCAGCACCACGCAGTCCGAGAAGAACCACTCGAGCGGCAGCCGGTCGATCGTCTCGGCCGGCTCGCCGTCGATCGTCGAGTTGTAGTGCCAGGGCGCGTCGACGTGGGTCGAGGTGTGCGTGCCGAAGTGCGTGAACGTCTCCGTGGCCCAGCCCTCGCCGTCGCGCAGGAGCCGCTTCGGCACGCCGAGCAGGGCCTCGATCTGGGCGGCCCCCTCGGCGTGACCCTGAAACGCGATGTCCGTACGGAGCACGTCTGGCGTCTCCGCGGGGCTCTGGGTGATCGGTGCGGTGAGATCCACGAACCGCATGTGGCGACCCTACACCGGGGTCATCAGCAGGGCGCTCCAACCGTGGGAGGAGAGGCGGCGGCGCTCCACCAGCCGCTCGAACGCGGCCGCCACCTCGTCGGCCTCGGGCTCGAGCAGCCCCGAGAGGATCAGCGCGGCCGGGCGCTCCTCCATCCGGCGCGCCAGCCCCAGCAAGAGCGGACGCAGCAGGTTCGCTGCGACCGTCCGGGCCACCGGCGGAGGCTGCTCGCGCAGATTCAGGCGGTCGATCCGATCCACGGCCACAACGTTCGCCGCCGCGTTCGTGCGGGTGGCCTCGAGGGCCGCGAGCTCGTGATCGACCGCGGTCACCGGGCCGAAGCCGAGCCGGGCCGCGGCGATCGCCAGCACGCCCGAGCCGCAGCCGAGGTCGGCGAACGACCCGCCCGGCTCGAGGCCCAGCATCAGCTCGAGCGACAGGCGCGTGGTCGGATGCGCTCCGGTGCCGAAAGCCTGGCCGGGATCGATCACCAAATCGATCGCGTCGTCGCGCGCCCGCGCCCACGGCGGGCGC
Source organism: Thermoleophilaceae bacterium (assembly GCA_013813135.1). Classification (GTDB taxonomy): domain Bacteria; phylum Actinomycetota; class Thermoleophilia; order Solirubrobacterales; family Thermoleophilaceae; genus JACVRW01. The sequence goes on from JACCSF010000357.1 coordinate 11,254, forward strand.
ACCCAGACGCGGCCACCGACCAGCACCGGCTCGTGAAATTGCTTCCAGCGCTCCGCCCAGTCGTCGGCCACGGGCTCGCCCCGCACCCTCACCCGCACGCCGCCCACCTCGGCCTCGCCCTCGGGAAACTCGGGCAGCTCGCCCGGCGCACCGTATAGCGCGTACTCCACGAACCCATCGCCGTCGACCTGCTCGACCCCGGTCGGGGCCAGCTCCAGCAGCTCGGCGAGCACCTGCTCGGCCGCCTCCCGCGGCGCCCGGAACGCGAGCCGGATCAGCGGAACGCGCGGCGCAGCTTGCCGACGATCGAGTCGTCGGCGGGCTCGCGCAGGTTGTCCTCACCCAGCGACTCGTGCAACTCGGCGAGCAGCTCGCGCTGGCGGGCGGTCAGGTTGCGCGGCACGACCACGTTCAGCACCACCTGCTGATCGCCGCGACCGCGCCGCCCGACGGCCGGCATGCCGCGGCCGCGCAGCGTGACGACCGTGCCGGGCTGGGTCCCCGCCTGCACGTCGAGCTGCTCCTCCCCGTCCAGCGTCGGCACGCTCACGGTGGTGCCCAGCGCGGCGGCAGGCGCCGGCACGTCGACGACGGTCACGAGGTCGTTGCCGTCGCGCACGAAGCGCTCATCCTCGGTCACCCCGACGAGCACGTAGAGATCGCCCGGCGGGCCGCCGCGCTCGCCGGCGTGCCCGTGTCCGGTCAGGCGGATGCGCTGCTCGTCCGCGATGCCGACGGGCACGTCGACGTCGAGCGTCTTGCGCGCGGCCTTGCGGCCGCGCCCAGAGCATGCGGTGCAGGGCTGCGAGGGCACGCGCCCCTCGCCCCCGCAGACCTCGCAGACCTGCTCGCGCACGAGCTGGCCGAAGGCGGTCCGGCTGACCGCGCGCACCCTGCCGGCGCCCTCGCAGGTCGTGCACGTGCGCACGTCGGAGCCCGGCTCCGCGCGGCTGCCGCCGCAGCGCTCGCAGGCGTCGACGAGGTCGTAGGCCACCTGCACGGTGGTGCCGCGCGCCGCCTCCTCCAGGGAGATCTGCACCTCCACCCCCACGTCGCCGCCCTGCACGCGGCCCGCGGCGGCGCGGCCGCCGAACGCCCCGAACGGGTCGCCGCCGAAGAACGCGTCGAAGATGTCGGCGAACGAGCCGAAGCCGTGCGCCGCGGAACCGTAGCCGCGCGAATCGAGCCCCTCATAGCCGTAACGGTCGTAGGTGGCACGCCGCTCGGCGTCGGACAGGATCTCGTACGCCTCCACGGCCTCCTTGAACTTCTCCTCGGCCTCCGGGTCGTGCCGGTTCACGTCCGGGTGCAGCTCGCGCGCGAGCCGGCGGAACGCCTTCTTGACATCGGCCTCCCCGGCGTCGCGGGCAACGCCGAGCACCTCGTAGGGGTTGCGCCTCACTCGTCGTACACCTCGGCGACGAAGCGCGACAGCTCGCGCGCCGCCTCGCGGACGGCCCCGATCGCGCCGGGATAGTCCATGCGCACTGGGCCGATCACCGAAACGGCGCCGAGATTGCGCCGCGCCAGCCCGTAGTTCGCCGCCACGATCGAGACCCACTGCAGCTCAGGCGTGGGGTTCTCCTCGCCGATCCGCAGGTAGACGCTCGGCTCCGTCAGCGACGTGCGCAGCACGCCGAGCAGCGCGCGCCGGTGCTCGAGCACCTCCATCAGCCCCGCGATCTGCGACAGCTCCTGGAAGCGGTGCTCCGACAGCAGCCGCGCGGCGCCGTCCATGAAGAGGTTGTTCTCGGCCGTCTGCTCCAGCTCGGTGAAGGCCGGCGCGAGCGTCGCGAGGAAGTCGCGCTCCGCGGTCGAGAGGGCCGGGTCGTTGAGCCGGGCAAGCAGCATGCGGGAGCCGACGTCCATGTTGCCGAGCTCTTCGTTGAGGTAGCTGGCGGCCCACGCGACCAGCCCGCTGTCGACCGGCTCGTCGTAGGAGATCACGCGCTTCGTCACACCGCCCGTCGACGTGATCACCACCACCATGGCCACCTGCGGCTGAAGCAGCAGCACCTCGACGCGGTGGACGGTGGCCGTCTCGATCGGCGGAGCCGTGACCAGCGCGAGCAGGTTCGTCACCTGCGAGAGCTGCTCGGTCGTCGCGCGCATGGCCTCGTCCACCTCGCGCCGCATGGCGGTCAGCTCGACGCGCCCGCGCGGCACCGGCAGGTGGCGGTCGGCCAACAGCTCGTCGACGTACAAGCGGTAGCCGCGGTCCGTGGGCACGCGGCCGGCGGAGGTGTGCGGGTGCTCGAGCAGGCCGGCGTCCTCGAGGCGGGCCAGCTCGGCGCGGACGGTCGAGGGCCCCCAGGGCACGCCGGTCTGCTCGGCGATCCACTTGGAGCCGACCGGCTGGTCCAGCTCCACGTGCGCCTGGACCAGCCTTCGCAGGATGAATCGCTGGCGGGAGGAGATCTCCACTCCGTCTAATCTAGGCGGTCGCCGCGCAGCGGGCCGAGCCCGCCGCTTGCGCTAAGGCGCGCTGGTGAGCTCGGCTTCGGCGTTCTTGATGATCTTGTTGTCGCCCTGCGCGGCCTCGAGCCCCAGCACCGTGCGGCCGTCGCGCTCGCCCGTGTCCGCTCCCGTGACGACGATTTCCTGCTCTGGGAGGCCCATCCCGCGGAACTGGACGGACAGGCGCCGCAGCGAGCGCGGGTCGCCGCCGGCCGCCGTCGTGCAGGCGCGCGCCACCTGCGCCATCGAATAGAGGCCGTGCAGGATGTTCGACGGCAGCCCGACCTGCTCCGCGAACTCCTTGTCGATGTGGATCGGGTTGAAGTCGCCCGAGGCACCGGCGTAGCGGTGGGGCAGGTACTTGTCCGGCGTCACCTTGAGCTCGACCTGCATGGTCAGACCCCCCTCACGATGTTCGTCCAGGTGCCGCGCACGACCTCTTGGTCGTCCTGGTTGAGCGAAACCGACTCGAAGACGTAGAAGCCCATGCCGCCGCGCTCGTAGATGTCCTTGACGCTGGTCTGTGTGGTGATCGTGTCGCCGGCGCATACGGGCTCGCCCCAGACGAACTCCTGGCCGCCGTGGACCATCATCGCGAAGTTGATGCCGACCTCGGGGTCGAGCACGGCCGGCCCCACCGCCCCACCCGAGTAGACGACGGCGAACATCGGCGGCGCCGCGACGTCGCGGAAGCCGGCGGCCCTGGCCTGCTCGCGGTCGAAGTGGACGGGGTTGTCCTCCCCCACGGCCCACGCGTACTCCTTGATCTTCTCCTTGCCCACCTCGTACTCGAAGGGCGGGTAGGTCTTTCCCTTGGCGTCTGCGTTGACTGGCACGGCGCGGCAGCCTACGACACGGCGGTCAGCCGGCGCCGCGGCACCGCGACCTGGGTGGGCTCGTCGCGGCCACGCAGCACGATCGAGTCGCGCACCTGCCAGCGGTCGGCCTCCTCGGCGGCGGCCCGCCGCACGAC
>JACCSF010000381.1 GCA_013813135.1 Thermoleophilaceae bacterium
GGGGGCTCGCGCCCCCGGCCCCCCGCGGCAACCTGGCCGGTTAGAGGGGGAGCCCCCGGGCCGGCACCGGGGAGGTCTGCATGATCGACGACGTCGTCTGGCCATAGACGGCGAACTGGTCGATCACCTCCTCGAGGTGCTCGACGTCTCGGACGTGGGCCTTCATGAAGTAGCAGTCCTCCCCCGTGATGCGGTGGCACTCGACCACCTCGGGGGTGCGCCGGGCCAGCTCCGCCACCTTGTGGAGCTCGCGCGGCGCAGGCCGGATCCGGATCACCACACCGAGTGTGAAGCCCACGGCGCGCGGGTCGACCTCCGCCCGGTAGCCGGTGATCACGCCGGCCTCCTCCAGGCGTCCCAGCCGCTCCGCGACGGCGGGCGAGGAGAGCCCCACACGCCGTCCCAGCTCCGCGAACGAGAGGCGCGCGTCCTGCTGCAGCTCGGCCAGCAGGCGGCGGTTGGCCTCGTCCAGCGTCACGTCGTAGGCGTTCTGGCCGTTCTTCCTTCGATTCGCAGGCACCACACGCAGAATAGCTTGAACTGACGCTATGGATGCGCGGACTGGCAGGGAAAGCTGTGCTCATGACCGATCGGGTACCGCCGCACGCCTACTTTCTCGTCAGCGCCGTGTTCCACTATCTCGGCCCGGCGTTCGCGGTGCTGCTGTTCGTGCGGGTCGAGGTGCTCGGTGTCGCGTGGCTGCGGATCGCCGCCGCGGCGCTGGTGTTCGCGCTCTGGCGCCGGCCCTGGCGGACGCTTGCCCGCGCCGACCGCTCCGGCCGCCGGCTGCTGCTCTGGTGGGGGGCAGTGCTCGCGGTGATGAACTGCTCCTTCTACATGGCGATCGACCGGCTGCCGCTGGCCACGGTGGCGGCGATCGAGTTCCTGCCGGTCGTCGCGCTCGCCGCGTTCGGCGCGCGGACGCCGCGCAACCTGGCGGCGCTGCTGCTGGCCGTGCCGGGCGTGTACCTGCTGACAGGCGTGCAGTTCGAGGGCGAAGCGCTCGGCGTGGCGCTCGCATTCGTCAACGCCGGCCTGTTCGCGCTCTACATCGTGCTGGCCCACCGGGTGGCCCAGCTCGGGGCGTTCAGCGGCATCGACGGCCTGGCCGCGTCCATGCTGGTGGCATTGGTCGTCGTGACGCCGCTGGCCGGCTGGGCGGCCGTGCCGGCGCTGTCGGACCCGCTCGCCCTGCTCGCGGGCGTGGGTGTGGGCATCTCCTCCTCGGTGATCCCCTACATCAGCGACCAGCTGGCGATGCGCCGGCTCGCGCGCGCCACCTACGCCCTGATGGTCTCGCTGCTGCCCGCCACGGCCACGGTGATCGGCATCGTGGTGCTCGCGCAGGTGCCGTCGTGGAACGAGGCGCTCGGCGTCGCGCTGGTGATCGCCGGCGTGGCTGTGCACCGCGAGCGCGAGGAGCCCGAGCCGGCGTTAGGCTCCGCCGCGCCATGCAGCTCGACGGAATCGGAGCCCTTGTCGCCGGCGGAGCCTCCGGGCTCGGCGAGGCCACCGCGCGGGAGCTTTCCGCGCGTGGAGCGCGAGTCACCGTCGCCGACCTGAACGAGGAGCGCGGCGCGGCGCTGGCGGACGAGCTGGGCGGTACGTTCGCCCGGGCGGACGTGACCGACGAGGCGCAGGTGCAGGCGGCCGTGGAATCCGTCGACGGGCTGCGTCTGGCGGTGTCGTGCGCGGGGATCGGCTGGGCCGAGCGCACCGTGGGCAAGAACGGCGCCGCGGCGCTCCAGCCCTTCGAGACGGTGATCCGCGTGAACCTGATCGGCACCTTCAACGTGCTACGCCTGAGCGCCGCCGCGATGGCGGCCGGGGAGCCCGACGCCGAGGGCGAGCGCGGCGCGGTGGTGATGACGGCGTCGATCGCCGCGTTCGACGGCCAGATCGGCCAGGCCGCCTACTCCGCCTCGAAAGGCGGCGTGGTGGGCCTGACGCTGCCCGCCGCCCGCGATCTTGCGCGCCGGGGAATCCGGGTCTGCACGATCGCGCCGGGGCTGTTCGACACGCCGCTGCTGGCCGGCCTCCCCGAGGAGGCGCGCCAGGCGCTGGGAGCGCAGATCCCGTTTCCGCCGCGGCTGGGCCGGCCCGAGGAGTACGCGAGCCTGGCCTGCCACATCGCCGAGAACACGATGCTGAACGGCGAGGTGATCCGGCTGGACGGGGCGATCAGGATGGCGCCGAAGTAGGTCTCTCGACCCTGACGCGCACGTCCGGCGGGCGGGTGCGCGGCAGGTGACCCCGTGGTCGTCGCGCCGGCGGCCGCCAACAGCCGTTCGGAGGCATCGTCGCTGGGCCCGTTCCGGGCGCCTTCGGCGATCACCACAACCACCTCGTAGGCCGGCCACGCCGCGGCGACCTCAGGGGAGACGTGTACGGCAACGTTCATGGATGAGTAGCCTTTCGGATGCCCCTCGCGACGCATTCCCCTCCCCCAAGGACCAGGAGTTCGATCCCTCAATGCCAGAAGCAGTCATCGTCGACGCCGTTCGCACGCCCATCGGCCGCGCCTTCAAGGGCTCCCTCGCCCAGCTGCGCCCGGACGAGATGGGCGCCTTCGTGGTGGACGCTCTCCTCGAGCGCAACGCCGATGTCGATCCCGAGCTGATCGAGGAGGTCTACTGCGGGGTGGGTCTCCCGCAGGGCCTGCAGGGATTCAACATCGCGCGCATCATCGTGCTGCTCTCGCAGAAGCTCCCCCTGGGGGTGAACGGCGCCACCGTGTCTCGCTATTGCGCGTCGAGCCTGGAGTCGCTTCGCCAGGCGGCCAACGCGGTCGCCGCCGGGCAGGGCGACGTGTACATCGCCGCCGGCGTCGAGTGGGTGTCGCGCTACAACGAGGCCGTCGAGGGCGCCCGCCCGCAAGACCAGAACGACAAGCTCCAGGGACGCAACGGGCAGCCCGACGCGTACATCTCGATGGGCGTGACGGCGGAGAACGTGGCCGAGCGCTACGAGGTCAGCCGCGCGGATATGGACAAGTACGCCCAGCGCTCACAGGAGCTGGCCGTGCAGTCCCAGGAGAACGGCTACTTCGACCGGGAGATCGTGCCGGTGTCGCTGCCGGACGGCACCACGATCGCCAAGGACGACGGTCCCCGGGCCAGCTCGACGCTCGAGAAGCTGTCCCAGCTCGATCCCGCCTTCAGGGACGGCGGCAAGGTGACCGCCGGCAACTCGTGCCCGCTCAACGACGGCGCCGCCGCCGTGCTGGTGATGTCGGCCGACAAGGCCGCCGAGCTCGGGCTGAAGCCGCGCGCGCGCATCATCACCTCGGCCACGGCCGCGATCGAGCCCGAGTACATGGGCGTGGCACCGATCGGTGCCATCCGCAAGGTGCTCGATCGGGCCGGCATGAAGATCGAGGACGTGGACACGGTTGAGCTCAACGAGGCGTTCGCGGCGCAGGTGATCCCGATCATGGACGAGTGCGACATCCCGCTGGACAAGATGAATCCGCACGGCGGCGCGATCGCCCTGGGCCACCCGTTCGGGATGACCGGCGCCCGCATCATGACCACGCTCCTGAACGGCCTCGAGACCGACGACAAGACGATCGGCCTGGAGACCATGTGCGTGGCCGGCGGGCAGGGCCAGGCGATGCTGGTGGAGCGGCTGAACTGATGGCAGCCGGGGGCTCGCGCCCCCGGACCCCGTGAAGATTGGCTTGCCGCTTGGCGCCGGCGCCTAGGCCGCAGCGGGGCTGCGCTCGCGCACGAACGCTCCGATCAGCTCCGCCAGCCGCTCCGGCCGGTCCTCCGCTGAGAACGTCCGGGCGCCCTCGATCCATTCGAGCCGGGCGTTCGGGATCACCTTCGCCAGCCGCTCGCCGTGCTCGGGCGGGAAGAAGCGGTCCTTCTCCGACCAGGCGATCAGCGTCGGGCGGTCCCACCGCGCCAGCCTCGCCGCGGCGTCCAGCGTGTAGGACGGGTCGAGCCCGCCGAGCAGCTTGCGGATGTCGCGGCGGACCCCGCGGCGCGTGAGCACCGGCAGCACGTAGGAGTCCTCCGCCTCGCGGTCGATCGGAGCGGTGGTGAGCCACCCGTACGCGATCGGCAACCGGCGCAGCGGCCGCAGCCGCAGGCCGCCGAAGGCGAGCGGGATGGCCCCCGGGATGCGCGCGGGCGCCAGCACGATGCGAAAGAACCGCGGCGGGAAGTTCTCGAACGCGTCGCAGGAGGTCAGCACCAGCGCGGCGATCCGCTCGGGCCGGCGCGTGACCACGAGCTGGCAGAGACCGCCGCCGGTGTCGTTGCCCACCAGCGTCACGTCCGTGAGCTCGAGCGCCGCGAGCGAGTCGGCGATCAGGTCGGCCAGCGCCGGCGGACGCAGGTCGGCGTCCTTGGGCATCGGCTCGAGGTGCGATCCGAGCGGCAGGTCGAGCGTCACGCGCGTGTGACCGTCGAGACGCGGAACGACCTTGCGCCACAGATTCGCGTTGACCAGGGCCCCGTGCACGAAGACGATCGGTGGGCCGTCGCCGGTCACGTGGGCGCGGACGCGCCGGCCGCCGCCGAGGTCGAGCGTGCGGACGGGGCCAAGGTCCGGCGAACGCCAGTCAGCCGAGTTCATTGGGCTCCTTCCATACAGGTTGTATGCAAGTAGCATACAGTCTGTATGTCGAGGGGGGATGCCACCCGCGACGCGCTCGTGCGCGCCGGCCGCGAGCTGTTCTCCGTGCGCGGCTTCGCCGGCGTCGGGACGGAGGAGCTCGTTGCCCGCGCGGGGGTCACCCGCGGCGCGCTCTACCACCACTTCGCCGACAAGCGCGACCTCTTTCGCGCCGTCCATGAGGAGCTCGAGCAGGGCCTGGTCGCCGACATCGGCGCGCGCATCGGCGGCATCGACGATCCGTGGGAGCTGATGGTCACCGGCGTGGCCGCCTTCCTCGACGCGTGCACCGAGCCGGCCGTCATGCGCATCGCTCTGCTCGACGCGCCAGCCGTGCTCGGCTGGGCGCAATGGCGCGAGATCGACGCCCGCCACGGCCTGGGCCTGGTCAGCTTCGGCCTCCAGAATGCCATGGACCGCGGCGTGCTCACGCCCCAGCCCGTCCGCCCGCTCGCCCACCTGCTGATGGGCGCGATGGCCGAGGCCGCCATGGTGATCGCCAACGGCACGGATCCCGCCGCCGCCCGCGACGAGGTCGAGCGCCCGCTGCTCGCTCTGCTCGAGGGCCTAAGGCAGTAGGACGATCTTGCCGAGCTTGCCGCCGGCCTGGAAGCGGCTGTAGGCCTGCTCGACCTCGTCGAGCCCGAACGTCGCCGCCACCGGCACCACGAGACGGCCTGCCTCGAACAGCGGCAGCACCTCCTTCTCCAACACCCTCATCGCGATCGCCTTCTCCTCCAGCGGACGCGCTCGCAGCGTGGAGCCGTGGATGCGGGCGCGCTTGCCCATCACTGCCAGCAGGTTGATCTCCGCCACCGGCCCGCTGCCGCCCACGCCGATCACGGCGATGCGGCCTCCGGTGGCCAGCGCCTGCAGGTTCTCGGCCAGGTTCCCGGCGCCCACCAGCTCCAGCACCACGTCGAAGGGACCGTGCTCGGAGAAGCCCTCTGGCGCGACCGCCCTGGCACCCAGCTCCTCGACCTGCCCGCGGAGCTCCTCGTGGCGCACGGTGGCGGTGACCCGGGCGCCGCTCTCGCGCCCGAGCTGGACTGCCGCCGTACCGACGCCGCCGGCCGCTCCGTGGACCAGGAGGTGCTCGCCTGGGCGCAGCGCGGCCTGGGTGAAAACGGCGTCGTGGGCGGTCGTGAAGACCTCCGGCAGGCCGCCGGCGTCGGGGAAGGCGACGGCGTCGGGGACCGCCATCAGCTGGCGCTCGTGCACGACCGCGAGCTGAGCCTGCCCTCCCCCGCCGACGATCGCCATCACGCGATCGCCCTCGGCGAAGCGCGTCGCGCCCGGCCCGAGCGCCTCGACGACGCCGGCGAGCTCGAGCCCCGGGATGTCGGGCGGGCTGCCGGGCGGCGCCGGATAGTGACCCTTGCGTTGCAGCATGTCGGCGCCGTTGAGACCCGCCCCGCGGACGCGCACGAGCACCTGCCCTGCCCCGGGCTCGGGGTCGGGATGCTCCTCGACGAGAACCTCGTCGTC
>JACCSF010000400.1 GCA_013813135.1 Thermoleophilaceae bacterium
AGATCGCCGAGTCGCTGCCCGACGACGAGGCGCGCCGCGAATACCTCAGCTTCGTGTTCGTGGGAGCCGGTTACGCCGGCCTGGAGGGCATCGCCGAGCTGCAGGACTACGTGGCCGACGTGATCGACCGCTACCCGCGCTGCCGCATCGTCGGCACGCGCTTCGTCCTGGTCGAGGCGCGCGAGCGCGTCATGCCCGAGATCCCGGCCAGCCTCGCCGAGTTCGCCACGCGGGAGCTGCGCGGCCGCGGCATGGAGATCCTTACGGGCACGATGCTCGAGTCCGCCGAGGCGAACGCCGTCACGCTTTCCACGGGCGAGCGGATCCCCACTCGCCTGCTGTGCTGGACGGCCGGCGTGAAGCCGGCGCCGGTCGTGGGCGAGCTCGGCCTCGCGCTCGGCCCGGAAGGTCGCATCGAGGTGGACGCCACCATGCGCGTCGCCGGCAGGTCGAACATATGGGCGATCGGCGACGCGGCCGCCGTGCCGGACCCCGCCAAGCACCGGCGCGCGCCCACGCCGCCGACCTGCCAGCACGCCATTCGCCAAGGACGGCGGGTGGCGGAGAACGTGGCGGCGACGATGCGTGGCCGGACGCCGAAGCCGTTCCGCTACCGCACGCTCGGCGTGTTCGTGGACATGGGCCAGCACAAGGCTGTGGCGACGGTCCTCGGCCTGCGCCTGCGCGGATTTCCGGCGTGGTTCGCGGCCCGTACCTACCACCTCGCGATGATGCCCGGCCTCGAGCGCCAGGTGCGGCTGGCCGTCGACTGGAGCGTGGGCCTGCTGTTCGGCCGCGCCTCGGCGGAGCTCGGTCAGCTCGGCCACCCCGCGTCCCTCGGGGATCCACACCAAGACACGGCGGCGACCCGTTGAGCGTCCTCTCGTTCCGCGAGGGCCGCGCGACCGACCTGCGCGGCACGTTCGAGCTCGGCGAGGCCGCACTGGACGTCTCGCGCAAGGAGCGCGGCCTGCTACCGCCAGAGCACCAGCGTGTCCCGGAGGACCTCGACGCCCGCTGGGAGCAGGCGCGCGGCCTGCTCGAGTTCATCGTGGCCCAGGCGGACGGTACATTCGTGATCTGCGAGGACGAGGACCAGCTGGTGGGCTACACGCGCGTCGCTCGCTTCGGGGAGATGGACGAGCTGACGGAGCTTTGGGTGGCGCAGTCCCATGCCGGCCTGGGAGTGGGGCGGGCCCTGTTGCAGCGCTGCTGGCCGGACTCGCCCACGCCCGACCTCGGCCGCGTGGTGCTCGGAATCGGCCGGCCGGCCGACCTCACGCTCTACACCCAGTTCGGCGTGATGCCCGTGAGCGGCCATTGGCACCTGCGCCACCGCACCGAGGAGTACCTGGAGCGCCGCTCGCAGGAGATCGACGCACCGCCGACCGAGGTTCACGCGCTCACCCCGGAGCGCGCGGTGGCCGAGTGGAAGCGGCTGGAGCCGTCGGCGATCGGCCACGAGCGGCCGCTGCTGCACGAGTTCTTCGGGCGCACGCGTACCTGCCTCGCGACGATGGGCGGCGGGCGAGGCGAGGCGACGGCGCTCTGCTGGGTCAGCTCGGACGCCGAAATCGGGCCGGCGGTGGGGGAGGCGGCCCAGGACCTCGTGCCGGTGGTGCTTGCCGCGCTCGACCGCGTGGCCAAGATGCAGGAGCCCGAGAGCTTCGGCGTGTTCTGCACGACCGACTCGTGGTGGCTGCTCGACCGCCTGCGGCGGCTCGGCTTCCACGTGCACTGGCCGGGCTGGGTCATGAGCTCGGTGCCGCTGCCCGGGCTCGACCGCTACCTCGCCACGCGCCCCGCTCGGCTCCTGTAAGCCGTCTCGCGCGCACTCGGCTGAGGCGAGTGCCTGCGGCTGGGCTCCCTAAACTTGGCCTTATGGGTCAACTGGTCGCGGATGCCGGTCGCAAGCTCATCGCCGTGGCGGTGCTGCTGGTGGCGGCCTACATCCTGTTCAAGGTCGTGCTGGGCTTTGTCGCGGCGGTCGCGTGGATCGTGATCGCCGTGCTGGCCGTCGTCGCGGTCGTCTGGGCGCTCGGCGTACTTCGCTAGGGCGGATCGCCGCCCGTGGAGTTCGTCGTCCTCGCGTTCTTCTGCGGCCTGTCGGCTGGGGTGATCGGCAGGCTCAAGGGCAGCTCCTTCTGGATCTGGTTCGCGGTCGGCGCGGTCCTGCCGCTGCTGGGCACGCTCGCGGCGGTCCTCTACCGCTCCGAGCGCCGCGAGCCGAGGCGCCGGTGCCCGGAGTGCGGCAAGGTGCTGGCAGTGCACGTGCAGGTCTGCACGCGCTGCGGCCGGGACCTCGAATGGCCCGACGAGGTCCTGCCGGCCCGCTGAACGAAGCCTCCCAGGCCGCAGAAACCCGCTGGTAGACTGCCTTTCCCGCGCTGGCCACCGGGCCGGTCGCGCGCACCCTCATCCGGAAGGAGCAGGAGAGCCGTCATGCGAGCCGTCGACGCCATCATGGAGTGCCTCAAGGCCGAGGGCGTCGAGCACGTATTCGGGATTCCCGGCGGCGCCAACCTCCCGACCTACGACGCCCTCTACGACGCCGGCATCCGCCACGTGCAGTGCCGGCACGAGCAGGGCGCCGGCCACGCGGCCGAGGGCTACGCGAAGGCCAGCGGCCGAGTGGGCGTGGCGCTCGCCACGAGCGGGCCCGGCGCCACCAATCTCGTCACCGCGATCGCCGACGCGATGATGGACAGCGTGCCGACCGTGTTCCTCACGGGGCAGGTCCGCACGGACCTGATCGGCACCGACGGCTTTCAGGAGGCCGACATCTCCGGCATCACGATGCCGATCGTCAAGCACTCGATCCTGATCCAGGACCCGCGCGACATCCCGAAGGCGATCCACGAGGCGTTCCACATCGCATCGAGCGGGCGGCCCGGCCCGGTCCTGGTGGACGTGCCGCAGGACCTGTCGCGCGCCGACATCCCGTATGAGCCGGTCACCAAGGTGCACCTGCCGGGCTACCAGCCCACAACGGATGGCAACGCGAAGCAGATCCGCCTGGCGGCGAAGGCGATGGCCAACGCGCGCCGGCCGGTGATCTACGGCGGCGGCGGCGTGATCAACGCCGGAGCCGGGCAGGAGTTCCGCGACTTCTCCCTATCGGACAACCTGCCGGTCACGTGCACGCTGATGGGGCTGGGCTCTTTCCCCGCCGATCACGTGCAGTGGCTCGGGATGCCCGGCATGCATGGCACGCGCACGGCGAACTACGCGATGGACGAGGCCGACCTGATCGTCGCGATCGGGGCCCGGTTCGACGACCGCGTGACCGGCAAGCTGTCGGAGTTCGCGCCGCGCGCAAAGTTCATCCACATCGACGTCGACCCGGCGGAGATCTCGAAGAACGTGCCGGCTCACATCCCGATCGTCGGCGACGCGAAGAGCATCCTGCCCAAGCTGACCGCCGAGTACCGGGCGCTGGCCGCCGACCCCGCCCGCCTCGAGGGCTGGTGGCAGCGCCTCCACGGCTGGCAGGAGAAGTACCCGCTTCGCTACGACGACTCGGAGGACTCCGAGATCAAGCCGCAGTACATGGTCGAGGCGATGTTCGAGGCCACCGGCGGCCAGGCGATCGTCACGTCCGACGTCGGCCAGCACCAGATGTGGGCGGCGCAGTACTACGGCTTCACCCGCCCGCGCCAGTGGATCAACTCCGGCGGCCTGGGCACGATGGGCTTCGGCCTGCCTTCTGCCATGGGCGCGAAGGTGGCCTGCCCCGACCAGGACGTGGTCTGCATCGCCGGCGACGGCTCGCTGATCATGAACGTGCAGGAGTTTGCGACCTGCGTCGACGGGCAGATCCCGGTGAAGGTGTTCCTGATGAACAACGGCTACCTGGGCATGGTGCGCCAGTGGCAGGAGCTGTTCTGGGACAAGCGCTACTCGTCGGTGAAGATGGGCTCGAGCCCCGACTGGGTGAAGCTGGCTGAGGCCTTCGGGGCCACGGGCATGCTCGTGTCGGACAAGTCCGAGCTGAAGGACGCCTTCCGCTCCGCGCTCGCGGAGGAAGGCCCGGTCCTCGTCGACGTGCGGGTGACCAAGGAGGAGAACTGCTACCCGATGATCCCGGCCGGTCAGGCCGCCCGGGACATGGTCGGCTGACCGATGGGCGAACCTGGCACCAAGGAAGTGCTCGTCCTCGAGGATCTCGAGGTCAGCGGGCGCGGACGCACCGGCCGCAAGCACATCCTCTCGATCCTGGTAGAGAACAAGCCGGGTGTCCTGGCCCGCATCGCGGGGCTGTTCGCGCGCCGCGGCTTCAACATCGACTCGCTGGCGGTCGGCCCGACCGACGACGAGTCGATGTCCCGCATCACGCTCACGGTGGACGGGGCGGCGCACCCGATCGACCAGGTCACCAAGCAGCTCCACAAGCTGGTCCACGTGATCAAGATCCGCGACCTCGAGCCGGGCGACACCGTCGCCCGCGAGCTCGCCCTCTTCAAGATCTCCTGCCAGGACGGCGACACCCGCGCCCAGGTCACCCAGTACGCGGACATCTTTCGCGGCAAGACCGTCGACGTGTCGAAGCGCTCGGTGACCGTCGAGGTCACCGGCACCGACGACAAGATCGCCGCCTTCGAGGAGCTCGTCCGCCCGTTCGGCCTGATCGAGATGGTCCGCACGGGTGAGATCGCGGTATCGCGCGGGCGCGGCACCACGTAAGCGGCGCTTCGGACTACGGCAACAACAGGGGCGGTCCGAGCTGAGTGTGGGCTGCGCTGGGCGTCATATGCGCGTCGCTCGCAGACCCACACTCCTGCCAAGGCCGCCCGGACCGTCATCATTTAGCGCATGTCGTTCGCGGCAACACGGGTCCAGAACCCGTACGCGCTGAGCGCAGAGGCACGCGCGCTGCTCGCGGAACGCATCGAAAGCGCCGTCGCGCGCGCCCCCGCGCTCGCTTCGGTCACGCTGACGCTCCCGGCTGAGCTTGACCTCGCGGCGGCAGTGATGCGCGCCCGGCGCCGCGACGATCGCTTCTTCTGCTTCGAGCAGCCCGACCGCGACGGCTTCGTGCTCGCGGGGCTTGGCTGCGCTGTCGCGCTCGAGGCCCGCGGGGCCGGCCGCTTCCGTGAGGTGGCGACGCGGGCGCGACTGATGGCCCGGCGGGCCTTCGTCGACGATCCCGCCAGCGACGCCGATCGCCCGGCCTCCGCGGGCCCGGTGTTCGTCGGCGGCTTCGCCTTCGCCGACGACGGCGGCGGCACCCCTGAGTGGGCGTCGCTGGCGCCCGCTTCGCTGGTGCTGCCCGAGGTGTCCCTTGCCGGCCACCGCGGTCAGGCGCGCATGACGGTGTCCGTCGTCGCGGACGGCCGCCAGGCGCCCGCAGCGCTGCTGGAGCGCGCGCTGGCCCGCGTCGCCGAGCTGGAGCCCGCCTCCATGCCGCTGATCGACCCGGACCCCGTGCAGCGGACGCGGGTGGCCAGCGCGGCCCCGCCCTTGCACTACGAGCAGGCGGTCGAGCGTGCCGTGGAGCGCATCCGCGCGGGCCAGCTGGAGAAGGTGGTGCTGGCGCGCGAGGTGCGCGCCCACGCCGCGAACGCGCACGATCCCGGCGCCGTGGTCGGCGCGCTGCGCGCCGCCTTCCCGGCGTGCTTCTGCTGGTGCGTCGGCACGCCCGAGCTGGCCTTCGTCGGCGCCAGCCCCGAGCTGCTGGTGCGCCGCGACGGCGCCCGCGCTCAGACCGTCGCCTTGGCGGGCACCACCCGCCGCAGTGCGGACCCCGCCGTCGACGACCACCTCGGTGAGCAACTGCTGCGCAGCGTCAAGGACCGCGAGGAGCAGGCGATCGTGGCGCGCCGCATCATGCGCACGCTCGAGCCCGTCAGCGTGTGGGTCACCGCGGCCGATGAGCCCGTGCTCGTGAAGGTCCAGAACGTCCAACATTTGGCCACCCCAATCCGGGCGCAGCTGGCCGATCCGCTGCCCGCGGTCGAGCTGGCGGGGATGCTGCTGCCCACCCCTGCGGTCGGCGGCGAGCCGCGCGAAGCCGCATTGCCACTGATTCCGGCGCTGGAAGGGCTCGACCGCGGTTGGTACGCCGGGGCCGTCGGCTGGACCGACCTGGGGGAGGACGGGGAGTTCTGCGTGGCCCTGCGCTGCGCGTTGCTCCGGGGCCGGCACGCGCATCTCTACGCGGGTTGTGGAATCGTGCGGGACTCGGTTCCGGCCGAGGAGCTCGCGGAAAGCGAGGTCAAGTTCGAGGCGATGCTGCCGCTGCTTTCGTGAGCAGCGGTCGGCGCCGCGGCCGAGTGATGGCGGTCCTACGGAGAGGTCGACGGACGGTATGAGCGCGGGAGGGGACGAACTGCGCGACACGGGCGGAGCCTCGCGCGCTGTTCGTGCAGTAGTGGCCGTCTCCATCCTGCTGGCGGCCGTGGTGGTCGCGCTCGTGCTGTTCGCGGGTGACGGCGGCTACCGCGTCACGGCCGAGTTCGTCAACGCCGGGCAGCTCGTCAAGGGCAGCGAGGTGCGAGTCGCCGGCAACTCCGTCGGGACCGTAACGGACATCGATGTCTCGCAGGACGGCACGGCCGCGGTGGCCTTCACCGTCGACGGTGACTACGCGCCGCTGCGGCGCGGCACGCAGGTGACCATCAAGCCGACCTCGCTGTCCGGCATCGCCAACCGCTTCCTCGACCTGCAGCTCGGCCCGGACGACGGCCGCGAGATCGACGACGGCGGCCAGATCGACGTCGACCACACCAACACCGCGGTCGAGCTGGACGAGGTGTTCTCGCTGTTCGACAAGGACACGCGCAGCTCGTTGCGCCAGTTCATCAAGGGCCAGGCGGACACACTGCGCGGCCGCGGCGCCGAGCTGCGCAGGGGCATCCACTACCTCAACCCGGCGCTCTCGACGGGCAGCCGCCTGTTCGAGGCGCTCACGCGCGACAAGCCACTGCTGGAGCGCTTCCTGGTCGACTCATCGACGCTCGTGAACGCCCTGGCCGCGCGCCGCGGCGACCTGACCGGCGTGGTGTCGAACCTCAACGCCACGTTCGGCGCGCTCGGGCGCCAGCAGGACGCCCTGGCCGAGTCCGTCGAGCGCCTGCCGCCCTTCCTGCGCCGGGCCAACACGACCTTCGTGAACCTGCGCGGGGCGCTCGACGACGTGGGCCCGCTGGTGGACGCCGCCAAGCCGGCGGTCAGGCGGCTGGGGCCGTTCCTCGACCAGGCGCGGCTGTTCGCGCGCGACGGCGAGCCGACCGTCCGCGACCTGTCGCGCACGATCCGCAGCGCGGGTTCCACGGACGACCTGGTCGAGCTGATCAACAGCTTCCCGGCGCTCTCGCGCGTCGCGCTCGACGACCAGCGCGCGAACGGGGCGGACCGCAACGGCGCATTCCCGCAGACGTCCGCCGCGCTCCGGGCGGCCGCGCCCACGATCGCCTTCGCGCGTCCCTACACGCCGGACTTCGTCGGCTGGCTCGACGACTTCTCGACCACCGGCGGCTACGACGCCCTCGGCGGGTACTCGCGCGCCTGGATCAACCTGTCCGAGCTGCTCTACGGGCCCGGGCCGAAGACCGGCCAGTTCCGGCGTTGTCCGGGCGCGAACGAGATGCCGGCCTCCGACGGCAGCAACGTGCTCTCGGCTGCCGAGGCGGCCGCGCTCGACTGCGACCCGGGCCAGAGGTCGGTGGGCCCGTGAGGCGCACCTGGGCGGTGGTCGCCGTCGTGGCGGCCTGCGTCGCGGCCGCGCTCGCGCTGGGCGCCTCGGACGGCGGCGACTCGGGCGCCACTAAGTACAAGATCGTGCTCGACAACGCCTTCGGCCTCACCGAGGGGGGCGACTTCAAGATCGCCGGCGTGCGGGCGGGCAAGACGGGCGACGTGCACATCGAGGGCCAGGCGCACCCGCTCGCGGTCGTCGAGGCGGAGGTAATCGAGCCGGGCCTGGCGGACCTTCGCGCCGACGCCCGCTGCGAGGTGCGCCCGCAGTCGTTCATCGGCGAGTACTTCATCGACTGCCAGCCGGGCACCTCGCGGCGGCGGCTGCCCGACGGCGGCCGCGTCCCGGTCGAGCAGACCAGCTCCACGATCGGCCTCGACCTGGTCAACGACATCCTGCGCCGGCCCTATCGCGACCGGCTGCGCCTGATCGTGGGTGAGCTCGGGACAGGCCTGGCGGGGCGTGCGGACGACCTCAACGACGCGATCCGGCGCGCCCACCCGGGCCTGCGCGAGACCAGCGAGACGCTGCGCATCCTCGGGCGCCAGACCAAGAAGATCGATTCGCTGATCGTCGACGCCGACCGGGTGATCGGAGCGCTCGAGGCGCGCAAGACCGACGTCAGCCGCTTCGTGCGTGAGGCGGGAAGCACCGCCGAAACGGCCTCGACGCGGCGAACCGAGCTGGCCGAGAGCTTCCGCCGGCTGCCGGCCTTCCTCGGCGAGCTCAAGCCCTACATGGGGCGGCTGGGCGACCTCGCCGAGGCCCAGCAACCGGTTCTGCGCGACCTCGGGGCCGCGTCCGGCGACCTGGCCACGTTCCTGACCAGGCTGAGGCCGTTCGCCGAGGCGGGCACGCCCGCCTTCAGAGCCCTGGGCGACGCCTCGGTGGTGGGTCGTCGTGCGGTGCGGACGAGCAGCGAGGAGCTCCGGGAGCTGCGCCGGCTGGCGAAGGACGCGCCCGGGCTGGCCAAGCCGCTGCGCCAGTTCCTGCAGACGCTCGACGACCGCAAGCGGGGGGTCGAGCCCGACGAGCGCGCGGTCGCGACTGATCCACCCGCGCCCGACAGGACCCACGTCTCCGGCAGCCGCGGCGGCTTCACCGGCATGGAGGCGCTCTGGAACTACTTCTACTGGCAGGCGCTCAGCACCAACGCGCTCGACGACATCGGCCACGTGCTGCGCCTCAACATCGTCACGGCGACCGCCTGCACCAACTACATCACGGACAAGGGCGAGGACGACAAAGACACCGGCGACCTCGAATGCAACCAGTTCCTCGGGCCCACCCAGCCGGGAGTCTTCACGCCCGATCCGACCGATACCACCTCGCGCTCGTCCGCAAAGGCGAATGCGCAGCCCGCCGCCGCGCCGGCGCCCGCGCGGGTCCCCGAGGACGCCGGCCTCCTCAACTACCTGCTCGCACCATGAGGGAAGGCCGCCGACAGCTCGCCGCAAGCCCCGTGCTGATCGGCGCCGTGACCGTGCTGGTCGCGATCGTCGCCGTGTTCGTGTCCTACAACGCCAATCAGGGGCTCCCGTTCGTACCCACCTACAAGCTCAACGCGGAGCTGCCCAACGGCGCGAAGCTCGTGCCCGGCAACGAGGTGCGCGCCGGCGGCTTCCGGGTCGGGGTGGTCGACGACATCACGAGCGTGCGCCGGAAGGTGGGCGGGCGCGAGCGGTCGATCGCGCGGCTGGAGCTCACGCTCGACAAGACGATCGAGCCGCTCGCCGTGGACACCCGCGTGGGGGTGCGGCCGCGCTCGGCGCTCGGCCTCAAGTACGTCGAGCTGGTGCCGGGGACGGCGCGGCGGACGTTCGAGACCGGCGACACCGTCCCGCTGCGCAACGCGATCCCGGTGGCCCCTGAGCTCGAGGATGTGCTGTCGACCTTCCAGCCGCGCACGCGCGCGAGCGCCCAGCTCGCCCTGGAGGGCTTCGGCGACGCGTTCGCCGGGCGCGGTGGCCAGATCAACACCACGATTCGCGAGCTGAGGCCGTTCCTCGTCCACCTCGAGCCGGTGATGCGCGACCTCTCCGATCCGAAGAGCGAGCTGCGCAACCTGGTCCCGGCCCTATCCGCGGCGGCCGCCGAGGTGGCGCCGGTGGCCGAGCTGCAGGGGCGGCTGTTCGGCGAGCTGGCCGACACGTTCGCGGCGATCGACCGCGACCCGGGCGCGCTGCAGGAGACGATCGAGCAGACGCCGCCCACGCTCGCAGCGGCGACCGAGTCCTTCCGCGTGCAGACACCGTTCCTCGCGCGCTTCGCGGACGTCTCGCGCCGGCTCGAGCCGGGCGCCGCGGAGCTGCGCCGGGCGCTGCCGCTGCTCAACGGCGCGCTCAGCGCGGGCGTCCCCGCCTTCCGCAGCACCCCTGAGCTCGGCGGCGACCTCGAGCGGCTGCTGCGGGCGCTCGACTCGCTCTCCGAGAACCCGAACACCCTGCTGGCGCTGAGCGATCTGCGCCGCGCGCTCCAGGTGTCGCGCCCCGCCATCGAGGAGATCGCGCCCTATCAGACGGTCTGCAACTTCGCCGTCTATTTCTTCAACCCGCTGGCCACGCACCTATCCGAGACGGTGACGGGCGGCACGGCACAGCGCATCCTGCCGAAGCTGCCGAGCCTCACCCAGGCCAATTCGCTGGGGGCGACCGAGTCGCTGCGCCCGGTCGACGTTCCGGCCGACGAAGACCCACACGCGGACGGGGTGCAGGCGCTGCACTCGCAGTACCCGCAGCCGGCCATCGACTCGAAGGGCCGCGCCGACTGCCAGGCCGGCCAGACCGGCTACCTGAGCCGGCTGATCACCGGCGGGCGCTATCCGCGCGAGAAGGCCGGCCCGAACTTCCTCGGTGGCGGCAGCCACGTTGTGGTCGACGGCAACACGCCCGGGCTCGCCGGCGGCACCTGGAAGTCCCGCCAGCTCGGCATCGACAACCTGAAGGACGTCCCGTGAGCGCGTTCCGGGCAGGCGTGCTGACGCTTGTGGTACTCGTGGTGGCCGCGTACTTCGGCTTCACGAAGGCGAACCCGTTCGAGAACCCGTACGAGCTGCACGCGGTCGTGCGCGACGCGCAGAACCTCAAGTCGGGCGCGCCCGTCCGGATCGCGGGCGTCGAGATCGGCAAGGTGACCGGGATCGAGGCCGCCGAAGACGGCGACCCCGCCGCGCGGGTGACGATGCAGCTGCGCGAGGACGCGCTGCCGCTGCACGACGACGCGCAGCTCCAGATCCGCCCGCGCATCCTGCTCGAGGGGAACTTCTTCGTCGACCTGAAGCCGGGCTCGGCGTCGGCTCGTGAGCTCGACGACGGCGGGACGATCCCCGTGTCGGCGACGTCGACCTCGGTCACGTTGCCCGAGGTGCTGTCCGTGCTCGACCGCGACGTCAGGGACGACCTGCGCACGCTGCTGCGCGAGTACGGCTACGCGCTCAGCGGGGGCGGCGCGCAGGCGCTCAACCGCACGATCCCGCAGCTCGAGCCCGCCTACCGGCTCAGCGCGCTGACCAATCAGGCGCTGCTCGGGGAGCAGCCCACCAAGGACCTGCAGCGCGTTCTGCGCGGGCAGCGCCGTCTGTTCGCCGCGCTCAGCGACAACCCCGAGGCCCTGAAGGACCTCGTGACCGATCTCAACACCACGGCCGGGGCCCTCGCGAGCCAGGACGAGGCGCTCGAGGCGTCGGTGCCCGCCCTGCGGGACACGCTGCGGGAGGGCTACCCCGCGCTCGGCGAGCTGAACGCGGCGCTGCCCACCCTGCGCGCGTTCTCGCGCGAGGCGCTCCCGGGCGTGCGCTCCTCGGTGCCGACGCTGGACGCCGCGATCCCCTGGATCGGCCAGGCCCGCGGGCTGGTAGCCGAGAGCGAGCTGAGGGGGCTGTCCGCCGACCTGCGCCAGGCCGTCCCGAGTCTGGTGCGGCTCAACACCAGGCTGATCCCGGCGCTGGGCCAGCTGCGCGGGCTGTCGTCCTGCACGAGCTCGGTGCTGGTCCCGTTCATCGAGTCCGGCATCCCGAGCATCGAAGCGGGCAACTCGGGCCAGCCGGTGCGCGCGCAGATCATGCGCAGCTTCGTCGGGCTGTCCGGGGAGAGCCGGAACTTCGACGCGAACACGCCCGTCTTCCACATCCAGGGCGTCGACCCGGGGAACCTGACCGCCGGGCGCATCGAGCCCGCCGCGCCGCCGAACCCCAACATGCCGCCGGAGCACCGCCCGGACGTGCCCTGCGAGACGCAGGAGCCGCCCAACCTGCAGGCTCCGAGCGGCTCCGCGCTCGATCCCGCACTGACATCGGTGTCGCCGTGAGGCTCGCGATCCGCAAGCACTGGCGCGACTTCCTGGCGGTGGCCGGCCTGATGCTGCTGGCCGCGGGCGTCGCGATCTACATCCTCAGCCAGCAGGGCCTGCGCTTCCCGCTGGTCGAGGAGACGCCCAAGCACATCGCAATCGAGCTTCAGGACGCGCAGGCGGTCCAGCCCGGCCAGGGCCAGAGCGTGCGCGTTGCGGGGGTCGAGGTCGGGCGCATCTCCGGCGTCGACGTCGACGACGGCATGGCGGTCGTCGACGTCGAGCTGGAGCACAGCTACGAGAAGCTGATCCGCCAGGACGCGACCGCCCTGCTGCGCCCGAAGACGGCTCTCAAGGACATGTTCGTCGAGGTCACTCCCGGCACCGGGCGCGTGCTCGGCGAGGCCGGCCGGATCTCGGTGGCCAACACGCTGCCCGACGTCGACCCCGACGAGGTCTATGCCGCGCTCGACTCGGACACCCGGCCCTACCTCAAGCTGCTCGTGGAGGGCGCGGGGAAGGGCCTGCGCGGGCGCGGCGCCGACCTGCGCGAGGTGTTCCGCCGGCTCGGGCCCGTCCACCGCGACCTGGCCCGGGTGACGCGCGCCACGGCGCGCCGGCGCATGGCCCTCAAGCGCCTGATCCACCGCTACGGCGTGCTGACCGAGTACGTGAGCCGGCGTCCGGACGACCTGCGGCGGCTGGTGAGCGCCTCGCACGCGGTGTTCGACTCGCTCGCCGGCGAGGGGGAGAACATCTCGACCGCGGTGGCGCGGCTGCCCGGCTCCCTGCGAGCCACGGAGCGCGCCGTGAGCGAGGTGCGCGACTTCGCCCCCGCGCTGCAGAGCGCGCTCCAGTCGCTGCGCGAGCCGATCCGCGCGCTGCCCGCCACCAACGCCGCGCTGACCCCCTTCCTCGAGCAGACGACGCCCGTGGTGCGCAACCGGATCCGCCCGTTCGTGCGCGCCGCGCGTCCGTTCACCGACGACCTGCGGCTGGCCGCGCGCGGCGTCGGCGAGGCGACGCCCGACCTCACCAGGTCCCTGGAGGAGACCAACCGCTTCTTCAACATCGGGGCCTACAACCCGGGCGGCGCGGAGAGCCTGGGCGGACTGTCGACGGCGCAGCAGCGCGCCCGCAACGAGGGCTACCTCTACTGGCTGGCCTGGACGTCCCAGAATGGCGTCTCGCTGTTCTCCACCGCCGATGCCCAGGGCCCCTGGCGCCGGGTCACGATCTGCGGCGTCAACCCGGCGATCCTGAACGTGATCATCGACGGGGTCCTGAAGTACGTCAACAAGACCGACCCGGGGCTGGTCGGCTCGCTGATCGGCGCACCCGGCTCGACCATCCTGGCCGGCAGCCCGATCCAGAACCTGCTCGATACCGGGTTCGGCACCTGCAACTTCAACGCACCCGCGCCGTGAACAAGAACCCGCCGACACTCGGGAGGATCGCCGCGATGGTGCTGTTCGCGCTGTCGGTGTTCGGCCTGCTGCTGTTCCTGTGGGTCTCGTTCGGAGGCACGCTCCCGCTGCGTCCGGAGGGTTACCGTCTCAAGGCGAACTTCCCCGAGGCCGCGTTGCTCGCCAAGGAGGCCGACGTCCGGATCGCGGGGGTCAACGTGGGCAAGGTCAAGGCGACCGAGCTGGGGCCGGGTGGGCGCACCACGCGGGCGGAGATGGAGATCGACGACCGCTTCGCGCCGGTCAAGGCCGACACGCGCGCGGTCCTGCGCCAGAAGAGTTTGCTCGGCGAGACCTACGTCGAGCTCTCGCCCGGCCGGCCGGAAGGCAAGGACCTTGCCGACGGCGGCACCCTGGGCCGCGCGAACGTCGAGCAGAGCGTCGAGCTCGATGAGGTGTTCCGCGCCTTCGACCCGAGGACGCGCAGATACCTGCAGGAGTGGCTGGAGGAGTCGGGCATCGCGGCGAAGGGCCAGTTCGGCTCGGACCTCAACGACTCGCTCGGCAACGCCGCGCCGTTCTTCACCGGCGGCGCGGACCTGCTGCGCCCGCTCGACGAGCAGCAGCTGGCGCTGCGTCGCGTGGTGCGCGACACGGGCCGGGTGTTCGGCGCCATCTCGCGCGAGAACGGACAGCTGCGTGGAGTCGTCGTGAACGGCGACGCCACGTTCGGCGCGCTGGCCGCGCGCGACGACGCGCTGGCGGACACGTTCCAGATCCTGCCGACCTTCCTGCGCGAGACGCGCACGACGGTCCGCCGGCTCGAGCGCTTCGCCCGCAACACCGACCCGCTGGTGCGCGACCTGCGGGCGCCGGCCGACGACCTCGCGCCGACGCTGCGAGACCTCGGTGACCTCTCTCCCGACCTCGAGAAGCTGTTCCGCAACGTGCCGCCGCTCGTGAACGCGTCGGCGACCGGCGTGCCCGCCGCGCAGCGCTTCCTGGCCGGCGCCGAGCCGCTGCTCGAGTCGACGCACGGCTTCCTCACCGAGCTGAACCCGATCCTGTCCTACCTCTCGTTCTCGCGCACGCAGGTGTCGCAGTTCCTGTCGGCGGGCGCCAGCGCGCTGGGCGGGACGACGCTTCCGGACGCCACGCCCACGGGCGGCTACCGGGGCAACGGCGTGGGCGAGCACCACTTGCCGCAGGTGGCGATGATCGACAGCCGCTCCCTGCAGCAGCGCTCCACACGGCCGTTCTGGGAGCGCGGCAACTCCTACCTGGCGCCGAACGCCTACCAGCGCGCCATCCCGCTCGGCGTGATCGAGAGCTTCGACTGCAATCCCAACGGCGGCGAGCAGCGCGATCCGTCCGGCGCCGGCGGGACCGCCGAACCGCCCTGCTTCATGGCGCCCGAGCAGCTGTTCCAGAACGAGAAGTTCCCGCGCCTGCGGCCTGGGCGGGCCCCGGCGGTCGACGCCCCGACGGGCACCGAGGGAACCGAGCCGGCCCGGCCCTAGATGGCGCGCGCCACGCGCTCCACCACCTGGCGGTGAAGCTCGACGTTCGTGCGCCGGTCGGTGTGCACCTCGGTCACCTCGGGCGCGAGCACCGCCAGGTCGGCCGTGGCCGGGGTGGCGATGTGCTCCTCGTAGAGGGCGGCGTCGGCGTGGGCGGCGACCGGCAGGAAGTCGAAGATGCCGCCGCCGCCGTTGTTGAGGCAGATGACGTGCAGGTCGGCGCCGGCGCGCCGGGCGGCCAGCAGGCCGCCGAAGTCGTGCAGCAGGGCGAGCTCGCCGGTGAGCAGCCAGGCCGGTGCTCCGGATGCGAGCGCGGCGCCGGCGGCGGAGGAGACGACGCCGTCGATGCCGTTCGCCCCGCGGTTGGCGAGGAAGCGCAGCCGCTTGGGCGACTGCGGGAAGTACGCCTCCACGTCCCGCACGGGCATCGACGAGCTGAGCCAGACGATGGCGCCGTCGGGAAGCTGCGGCTCGAGCGCGGCCAGTACCTTGGGCTCGAACGGGTCGGGCGCCGCGGCGAGGGCGAGGGGGACCTGGGCGTCGGCCACCCGCCAGGATGAAAGCCAGTCCTGGTCGCGCGCGGGCGCGCGCATCTCAACGGCGGCGGCCAAGGCATCGAGCGTGGGTGCTGCCGCCGCGCGCAGCAGCAGCTCCGCCCGCCGCGTGGGCTCGTGCCACGCGGCTTGCGGGTCCAGCACCACCTGCGCCGCCTGCGCCGCCCAGGCGCGCAAGGGCTTCGACGTGGGCATGTTGCCGACGCGCAGCAGGAGCCCGGGCGCGTGCGCGGTGGCGAAGCGCTCGACGCGCAGCAACACGTCGTAGTGGGCGACGACGTGCGAGCGCTCGTGCGGGCCACAGCGCACCCCCGATGTCGGCTCGGCGAGCACCGGCCAGCCGCACGCCGCCGCCAGCCGTGCCACCGGCCCGGCCACGTCCTCGGACGTAGGGCCGCACACGATCGCCCCCCGCGGCGCGGCGGCGATCCGCGCAGCCAGCTCCTGAACGTCGTCGCCGTGCGGGGCGGCGGTGTGCCCGCGCAGCTCGGTCCAGGGACGGCCGTCGAGGCGGCCGTCCCAGTCGGCCGCGTCGAGCGGCTGGGGCTCGGGCGCCAGCGGGTCACGCAGCGGGAAGTTCAGGTGCACGGGACCGGGCCGGTCGCCGGCGGCGGTCCAGTACGCGCGGCAGGCGAGCGCACGGTGGTGGACGGCGGTCTCACGATGCGGCTCGTGGGTGCCCACCTCCACGAACCACTTGACCGCGCTGCCGTAGAGCTTGATCTGATCGATCGACTGGCCCGCGCCGACCTCCCGCAGCTCGGGCGGGCGGTCGGCCGTGAGCACGATCAGCGGCACGCGCGCCTGCCAGGCCTCGATCACCGCGGGAAAGAGGTTGGCCGCCGCCGTGCCCGAGGTGCAGGTCACGGCAACGGGCCGCCCCGTGGCCTTGGCCATGCCGAGCGCGAAGAAGCCGGCGCTGCGCTCGTCGAGCACCGAGACCGCCTCGAGCTCGGGCCGCCCGGCCAGCGTGAGCGACAAGGGCGCATTGCGCGACCCCGGCGAGGTGACGGCGTGCCGCATCCCGCAACGCACGAGCTCGTCCACAAACGCCTGAACCGGCGCGTAGGTCCGATTGATCGGCTCCACGGCGCGGCACGCTATCCGCCCGAGGCGGCCAGAGGCGGCCGGAACCCGGAGTGTGGGC
Source organism: Thermoleophilaceae bacterium (assembly GCA_013813135.1). Lineage (GTDB taxonomy): Bacteria > Actinomycetota > Thermoleophilia > Solirubrobacterales > Thermoleophilaceae > JACVRW01. The sequence goes on from JACCSF010000400.1 coordinate 16,611, forward strand.
CGTAGAACCCGGCGATACCCCGGGAAGTACAGCCCACACTCGCGGCAAGGGCGCGCGGGCCTCCGGTTACCCGCGGTTCACAATGCTGGCGATGCCCCCGCCCGTCCTCTTCATCCCGGGCTTCATGCAGCCCGCGAGCGCCTGGGCCCCGGTCGCGGAGCAGCTCGAGCCGCCCACCACGCTCCTCGACCACCGCGAGCACTCCTTCGAAGGCCGCCTCGCGGAGATCGCGGCGGCCGGCCAGGGCGCCCTGCTCGTCGGCTACTCCCTCGGGGGCCGCCTCGCCCTGCGCGCCGCGCTGCGCGACCCCGACCGCTACGCCGGGCTTGTGACCGTCGGCGCCACCGCCGGCATCGACGAGGCCGTCGAGCGCGCCGGGCGGGCCAAGGCGGACGAGCGGCTCGCCTCGTGGATCGAGGCGGCGCCGATCGAGGACATCGTTGCCGTCTGGGAGCGCCAGCCGCTGTTCGCCGACCAGTCCGACGCCCTCGTCGAGGAGCAACGCCCCGGCCGGCTGGCCCAGGACCCGATGGCCCTCGCGCGCCTGCTGCGCAGCGCCGGGCAGGGCGTGCTCGATCCGGTCTGGCACGAGCTGCTCACGTTCGAGCTCCCCGTCCTGGCGATCGCCGGCAGCCGCGACGACGGCTACACCCGAGCCGCGCACAAGATCGCCGACACCGCGCCGAACGCGCAAACGCAGATCGTCGAGAACACCGGCCACGCGCCACAGCTCCAACAACCGACCGAGGTCGCCTCCCTCATCGCCGTCTTTCGGTTGAACCTGCCCTGACTCCACTGCGTATGCCCCGGCATGAGACGCCTTCAAATAGCAGGCGCGGTTGCGGTCGTGGCGGTCGCAAGCGTGGTGGCCACAACGGCAGTAGCCGGCGGTGACAAACACCTGAGCACCCGGCTCACCGGCTTCCAGGAGGTCCCCGCCATCTCGACGGACGCCGGCGGCAAGTTCCGCGCCAAGCTGCGGACAAGCAGCCAGGAGATCCAGTACGAGCTGAGCTACGCCGACCTCACGGGGGCGGTCCAGCAGGCTCATATCCATCTCGGTCAGCGCGCCGTGAACGGCGGGATCAGCGTGTTCCTGTGCTCGAACCTCGGCAACGGACCGGCCGGTACGCAGGCCTGCCCGGCCGCCCCGGCCACGATCACCGGCACGATCAGGCCGGCCGACGTGATCGGCCCGGCCAGCCAGGGCCTCGAAGCGATGCAGTTCGACGAGCTGGTGCGGGCCATCCGTGCCGGCGTGACCTACGCCAACGTCCACACCGAGACCTTCCCCGGCGGCGAGATCCGCGGTCAGCTGAACGACTAGGCGCAGTTCGGGAGGGCGAGGTGCCCTAGGCCGGGAGCTCGTCGACGACGACCTCGGCCAGGGCGTCCTCGTCCACCTGGACCCCAAGGCCCGGCCCACCCGGCACCTTCAAGGTGCCGTTGCGCGGCGCCGGCAGCACGTCCGCCAGCGGGGAGTCGAACAGCTGCAGAGTCGCCAGGCCGCAGGCCAGCTGCAGGTCCTCGGCGGCAGCCAGCTGCAGCGCGGCGGCGATGCCCCAGGGGCCGTCGAGCGTGCTGGACAGGAAGGCGCCAAGCCCCTTCACGCGCGCGAGCCGCAGTGCCTCGCGGGCGGCGCGGAAGCCGCCCGCGCTGGCGAGCTTCACGTTGACCACGTCGCACGCCTCCGTCTCCACGGCGCGGCGGACGGCGCGGGCGGAGCCGACCGACTCGTCGGCGGCGATCGGGGTGGACACGCGGCCACGCACCTGGCGCAGCTCCTCGAGACTGCGGCAGGGCTGCTCCACGAACTCGAGGTCGTACTCCTCCAGCCTGCGGATGCAGGTCACGGCCTCCTCCACCGACCAGGCGCGGTTGGCGTCCACGCGCAGCGCCGGCCACGGGCCGACCGCCTCACGCACCGCCGCAACCCGTTCGGCGTCCTCGGGCAGCCCCACCTTCACCTTGAAGCAGGCGTAGCCGGCGCGCAGCCCCTCGCGGGCGCGCTCGGCGGCCTCGGCGGGTGGCCCCGCGGGCAGCGTGAGGTTCACGGGC
>JACCSF010000404.1 GCA_013813135.1 Thermoleophilaceae bacterium
GAGCGCGGTCGACCGCGCCGAACAGCTGGCGCGCCAGCTGGGCGAAGTCCCCGGAGCGATCGCGCGTGACTCCGTGGAACCCGGCGGGGGCGCCTGCGGCGTCCAACAGAACGGCGGCGCGCGCGTCGGCGGAGAGCTCGCAGAGCCGCCGCGCGGTCCGCTCGGGGGTGAGCGTCCCTGCCATAAGGTCAGAATACCGGCGTGCCCCTGTCCCGAATCTCGTGGCTGGTGACCGTCGCGATCTGCGTGATCGCGTCCCTGCTGCTGCTACTGAACGGCTACTACGGCTACTCCGGAGTGCTGCTCGCGGTGGGCGCCGCTGCCGCGGTCAACCTGTAGCAGGGCCTTCGATTCGGGGCGGCTCGGCGGTCGCCTCCTGTGGCTCGGTGTGCACGATCACGTCGCCGAGCGAGGGGCAGCGCTCGCGCACCGCCGCCTCGATCGCCCCGGCGTGCCGGTGGGCGGAGGGGAGCGGCTGGTCGCCCGGGAGCTTGATCGTCACGAACGCGATGCGGCCGCCTTGGCCGTCGCGGAACGAGACCGCCACCGGGTCCGCGCCGGTGACGCGCCGGACGGTCTCCTCGATGGCGGCGCGCTCGGCCGTCGTGTCGTCGCTCCCGGGCCGGCGCGCCCAGTCGGTGCCGGAGAGCGGCTCGATGTGGGTGTGCACCTTGTTCAGCTCGGGGATCGCGCCTCGGATCAGTCCCTCGAGCCGTTCGACCACGCCATGCGCTTCGGTGAGCGAGAGCTCGCTCGGAAGCTTCACGTGCAGCGACAGCTCGTAGCCCTCGGGGAGGCGCATCGCGCGCACGTTGTGGACCTCGCGTACCTCCGGCACGCTCGACGCCGCCGCCGTGGCCCGCTCGCGCACGTCGCCGGTCGGCTCGCTCGGCTCGACGTGCACGACCACGTCGGCGCCCGGCAGAGACTCCTCGACGACGTTCTCCACCTCGTCGGCGATTGCGTGCGCCTGCGTCACTCCGGCGTCCGACGGCACCGCGAGCACCAGATCGGCGAAGTGGCGGCCGGCGGCGTGGCGGACGCGGATGCGGCGCAGCTCCACGGGCTCGGCGAGCCGGGCGAGCACCGAGCGGATGCGCTGCTCGGCCTCGAGCTCGGTGCGGTCCATCAGCACGTCCACCGACTGCCGAGCGAGCCGCAGGGCGGCGGCCACGACCAGGGCGGCGACGAACAGGGCCGCCGCGGCGTCCGCGGTGGGCTCCCCGGCGGCGACGAAGATCATCCCTATCAGCACGGCAACCGACCCGGCGAGGTCCGACGAGAAATGCAGGGCGTTTGCCGCGAAAGCGGGCGATCTGAAGCGTTGAGCGGCGCGGCGGCTGGCCACCGCCCGGGAGGCGTCCAGCGCGATCACCACGGCCAACACGGCGAACGCCCACCAGACCGCCTCGACGCCGTGTCCCTCGCCCTCGATCAGCCGCCGTAGCGACTCCGCGGCGATGGCGACCGACACGAGGATCAGGAACGCGCTCTCGCCGAGTGCGGCCAGGTGCTCGGCCTTGCCGTGCCCGTAATGGTGCTCGCGGTCGGGCGGGCGGACGGCGACGCTCACGGCGAACAGCGTGAGCAGCGCCGCCACCAGGTCGGTGCCCGAGTGGCCGGCCTCCGCGACGAAGGCCAGCGAGCCCGTGACCAGACCGGTGACGAGCTTGACCGCGACGAGCAGCACGGCCGCCCCGACGCTCAGCAGCGCGGTACGGCGGCGGTCCCGGTTGTCCGCCGTGGCGCTCACCGGCGGCTCCGCCTGAACAGGTCGCTCAGCGGTCCGCGCGGGCACGCGTCCTCCTCCGCGCTCGCCAGCCGGATGGCGAGCTTCCGCGCCGCTCGGCCGCGGTGGCTGATCGCGTCCTTCTCCTCTGGGTCGAGCTCCGCCATGGTGCGGTCGTCGCCGGGGTGGTCGTCGGGCACGAAGGCGGGGTCGTAGCCGAAGCCGCCGCTGCCGCGGGGCTCGTGGGTGAGCCTTCCCTCGCAGCGGCCCTGGACCAGCGCCTGCCCCCCGCCCGGTTCGACGAAGGCCATGGCGCAAACGTACGCGACCCGGGTGTCGCCGTCAGGCGGCACCTCGCGCAGCAGCTT
>JACCSF010000411.1 GCA_013813135.1 Thermoleophilaceae bacterium
CCACCGGCAGGCGACCCTTGTGTCTCCCGGCTCCGGCCCGTTAGCTTCGGCCAATGAGCCGCACGCTGAGCAACGCCCCACGGGAACCCGGCACTCCGGACGACGTCAAGATCTACGACGAGGCGCGTGAGCCGGTCGAGGATTCCACGCTCGGGATCGAGGTGAAGCTCCCGCCGGCGGGCCCCGCGCCGCACCGGCTGGTTGCCGTGGGGGACTCGCTCACCCAGGGCTTCATGAGCCTGGCCGTGCGGGCGACTCACCTGTCCTACCCCGCCATGATCGCGCGTGAGCTGGGCTGGTTCGACGAATTCCGCTTCCCGACCTTCGACGGCCCGGGCGGCCTGCCGCTCGACCTGGAGTGGCTGCTCCGCGGACTGGAGGAGGAGTTCGGCGACGAGTTCGAGCTGCACGAGACCGTGAAGACGGTGCTCACGGCGCGGCGGATGCTCGAGAACCACGAGGACTTCTGGGAGCGAGGGCCCGGAGCGAGGACCCCGAGGACGCCCGGCATCAATCACAACCTCGCGATCTACGGCTGGGACCTGCGCGACTCGCTCTCGCGCGACGCGGAACTGGCAAAGGCCGAGATGACTCGTGCGCGCGACAACTTCTGGCCCTCGATGCCTCAGAACTCGGGATCGCTGTCGGCGCTGCGCGTCCTGGACAGCGCGCGCACCGAGTCGGGCGAAGCGCTCACTCCGCTCGAGGCGGCGGCCGCCCTGGGCACCGAAGGGATCGAGACGCTGATCGTCTATCTCGGGGCGAACAACGCGCTGGCGACGGTCCTGACGCTCGACGTGGTCTGGAGCGGTCGTGACTACGCCGACCTGGAGGCGAAGAAGGAGTACACGGTCTGGACTCCGACTCACTTCGCCTCGGAGCTGAGGCAGGTGGCGCGCGCCGTACGACCGGCGCGCGCGCGGCACGTGCTCTGGCTGACGGTGCCCCACGTCACGATCGCGCCGATCGCGAAGGGCGTGGGCGGCAAGGTGAGTGAGACATCGCGTTACTTCCACTTCTACACGCGCCCCTGGGTCGCCGACGACGCGTTCATGGCCGACCCCGATCGCTACCCGAACCTCACGGCGGGCCAGGCCCGCGCGGTCGACAGCGCGATCGACCAGTACAACGAGGCGATCGTCGCCGAGGTCACGAGCGCGCGCGATGCCGGACTGGATTGGCGGGTCGTCGACGTGTGCGGAGTGCTGGACCGGCTGGCCGTACGTCGCTACGTCGAGACTCCCGGCGCGCGGCCCGAGTGGTGGACGCCCTACGAGCTGCCAGAGGAGCTCGAGGACACGCTCGGCTTTACGCCCACCACGCGCTTCCTGCGGTCAGGGCCGGACGGCATCACCCAAGGTGGGCTGGTATCGCTCGACGGGGTGCACCCCACGACCGCCGGCTACAGCATCGTCGCGCACGAGTGCATGAAAGTGATGATCGAAGCGGGGGTCGAGTTCCGTGCCGCCGACGGCTCGGTGCGACAGGATGCCCGGCTCGACTTCGCGGGCGCGGCACGCGCCGACACGCTGCTGACCAAGCCGCTGCGATCGCTCGAGTCGAACCTGGACCTGCTGGGCTGGCTGGACAACCGCTTCGCGCTGATCGCCGCGGCGGAGCGCGCGATGCGCAGGCAGAAGCGCGCCTAACGCCAGACCGTCAGCCCGCCGCTCGCAGGTGGCATGTCCGCCCCACCTCGCGGCGCGGAGAGAGCAGAGCCGCTCGACGTCGCCCTTGGTCGCGGCGCGCAGGTAGCCCGGTGCGGCAAGCCGATCGGCGAGTTGCGGCTGCGCCTAGCCGTGAATCAGCCAGCCATCCGTCGCCCGCGCCGCCTCCATGACGGTCTCGGCGAACGCCGGATGTGGGTGGATCGTGCGCGCCACCTCCGGGTAGCCGCCTTCCAGCTCGGCAGCGTTGACCAGCTCCTGGATCAGGTCGGCTGCCTTCACCGAGCAGATGTGGGCGCCGAGGATCTCGCCGTACTGCTTGTCGCCGACGATCTTGACGAGGCCGGTGCGGTCGCCGTAGACGGTCGGCGCTCCGACCGCGCCCATCGGCACCTTGCCCACGACCACGTCGTGGCCGGCCTCGCGCGCCGCCTTTTCGGTCAGCCCGAACGAGGCGACCTGCGGGTAGCAGAACGTGACAGCCGGGACGTACGCGTAGTCGATCGGGTGGACCTCGTTCCCGGCCGCGTCCTCGACGGCGATGATCCCCTCGTCGGAGGCCTTGTGGGCCAGCGCCGGTCCCGGGACCATGTCGCCGATCGCCCACACGCCCTCGTGTGACGTGCGCAGCCGGCCGTCCACCTTGATGAGGCCCTGGTCGTCGCGCTCGATGCCCGCCTCTTCCAGTCCCAGGCCCTCCACGTCGGGTGCTCGGCCCGCGGCGATCACGAGGTAGTCGAACTCCTCGGTCTCGCCGTTGAACGAGACCTTGACGCCGGAATCCGAGGACTCGGCGCCCTCCACCTTCGCGCCGGTCTCGATGCGCACGTTCTGCTTCTTGATCTCGCGCCCGCACGCCCTGGCGATGTCCTCGTCCTCCAGAGGCAGGATCTGGTCCAGCGCCTCGAGCAGCAGCACCTCCGTGCCGAGCCGGCCCAAGGCCGAGGCGATCTCGGTCCCCGACGCGCCCGCGCCGACAACGCAGAGCCGTGACGGCTGCTCGTTGAGGAGCCACATCGCCGACGTGTCCAGGACCCGCCCGCCGAACTGCAGATCGAGCAGCGGCTTCGCCACCGAGCCCGTGGCCAGAATCACGCGGTCGGTCTGGATCTCCGTGCCGTCGAACTGGCCGCCGATCTTCACGTTGCCGTCGTCGGTGACAGAGCCGAAGCCCTCGATCAGGTCGATCTTGTTCTTCTTGAACAGCCCCGCCACGCCGCTGGTAAGCGTCTTGATCACCTCGTCGCGGTGCTTCGTCGCGCCCCGATAGTCCACGGACACCCCATCCACGGATATGCCGAAATCACCCGCGTGCTGGACCTCGGTGAAGACCTCGGCCACCCGCAGGATCGCCTTGGCGGGGATGCAGGCCTCGTTCAGGCAGCGCCCGCCGGTGTTGCCCTTCTCGACCACGGCGGTCTTCAGTCCCAGCTGAGCGGCCCGGATCGCGGCGACGTAGCCGCCCGGCCCGGATCCGATCACGATGCAGTCGTACTTGCTCTCCGGCATGGCGGCGAAGAGCCTATCGACACGCTCTTCGTAGGTAGTCTCGCGCCGCGAATGGCGACCGACTCACGCAGGCGCGACTGGCGCGACGGCGCGCTCGTGGGCCTGGCCGGCCTGCTGCTCTTGCTGATCGCCGACGCGCTCGTGAGGGACGCCGGCGTCCCGCGCGGCGACGACCAGGTCTACGAGCTGATGGCGGAGGAGCCGTTTGCCACCCACAGCTTCCCGTTCGCCTACCGCTTCCTGGTGCCAACCGTGGTGCACGTCCTGCCGTTCGGCCACACGTTCTCGTTCAGCCTGCTGGCGTGGCTGTCGAGCGCGGCCGCCGGCACGGTGGCCTACGTGCTGATGCGCCGCTTCGGCGTACGGCCCTGGCTGGCCGCGGCGCTGGCGCTCTGCCTCGTGACGTGCCCGCAGCTGTTCGTGGTCTCCCTGCGTCAGGGGCGCAATGTCGATCCCGAAACGGTGCTCGTCATGATGGCCGGCGGCCTGGCGATCGCCGACCGCCGGCCGCTCGCGCTAGGTCTGGTCATCGCGCTCGGGGCCACGATCCGCGAGTCCGCGCTGTTCCTGATCCCGTTCGCCTACGCGTACTGGGCGACGCGGCCGGTTGACGGGGAGGCGCTGAAGCGGGTGGCCGTCGCTGGGCTGCCCGGACTGGCGGCCTACGTCGCGATCCGGACCGGCATACCGACGACGCGCAACGGCTACGGCAAGGCGCTCGACATCGTCAAGCAGGTGGTCGACGACCCCCAGGTGGAGCTGCGCCGGATCTTCATCGCGTTCGGGCCGTTGTGGTTCGCCGCGCCGTTCGCGCTGCGCGACCTGCGTTACGCGCGCGCCGGCCTGGCGCTGTTCGCGTGCTGCGTGTTCAGCTTCCTGTTCGTCCGCGACTGGGGGCGCGTGGTGCTGCTGGCGGCCCCGGTCGTGTACGTGGCCGCCGCGCACGTGCTGAACGACCGGCGCCGGCTCGCGATCGCCGCCGTGGCGGCCTTCGTAGCGCTCGACGTGGGCTACGCCGTCTACATGCAGGCCCACGGCGTGGAGGCCAACATCATCAATGGCCCGGCCCCGGCCTACCCGGTTCGCTGAGACCCCGGCCGCTCCGGCATCTGGATGCGCGCCATCGCCTTGATGAGGAACCAGAAGAGCGCGCCGGAGGCGAGCAAGATGATCGTCACGAGCACGAAGGCCCACGCGTTCACGGCTTGGATCAGCGCCAGGGCGCAGACGACGATCGTGAGCGCGAGCAGCGTCTGCATGCCGAGCACCGCCCAGTAGCGCGCCCGCCACATCCCATACGCCACGACCATGAGCAGGACGGTGACGATGAGGGTCCCGGTGAGGTCGCTGCCCGGCGACACCGCGTCGTCGCCCGAGTTGTAGCCGAAGACGAGCGCGATCAGGTTGGCGAGCGCGAGCGCGGCCGCGGCGATCGCGCCGACCGTCACCGCGGTCGGGCGCTCGCCCGGGCGCAGCGGCTTCAGCCCGGCGCGCGCCTGCTC
>JACCSF010000011.1 GCA_013813135.1 Thermoleophilaceae bacterium
GACGAGCGCGCCCGCGCGCTCGAGCAGGCGGCGCGCGCGAGCGACGACCGCGGCGAGCTCCTCGAGCGCCGGCTGCGCGAGCAGCGCGAGGCGCTGCGCCACGAGCAGCGGCTTCGGGTGCGGGTCGAAAGGGCCCGCCAGGCCGAGCGCGAGTGGACGCGCGAGCTCCGCGAGCAGGTGCTGCGCACGTACCGCAGTGGTCCGGGAACTGGGGGCCTGCACGAGCTCGTGCTCGAGGTCGCCACGCGTCTCTCTCAAGCGGAGCGCGGGCTGCTCCTGTCGAAGCGCGACGCCGACGGCGACGGCCGGCTCGACCTGGTGTGCCACAGCGGCTTCCGCAACGACCCCGCCGACAGCTCGGTGGCCCAGCGGTTCGCCGAGCGGGTGCTCGAGCGAGACGAGATCGTGCGCGAGGACGCGCCCGGTGACGGAGTGTCCGCGGCCGACGGCGAGATCGACTCGCTTGTGGCGATTCCCGTGTATATGAACGACGGCTTCGAGGGAGTCGTCGTCTGCGCGAACCGCCCCGGCGGCTTCGAGGAGCTCGACGACGATGTGATGCTCGCCCTCGGCGACCACGCGGGCTCCGTGCTCGAGAACCACCGCCTGCAGGGTCGCGTGCGCTCGTCGTATCTGGCCGTCGTCGGGATTCTCGCGGATGCCGTCGAGAGCACGGATCTCCTCGTGGACTCGCATTCGATCGCGGTCAGCCATTACGTGGAGCGCGTCGCCCGGCGACTCGAGCTCGATCCGGCCCGGCGCGAGCAGCTGCTGTTCACCGGACTGCTGCGCGACGTCGGCAAGCTCGGCATCAGCGAGCGCGTGCTTTTGAAACCGGGCCGCCTGACGCCGGATGAGCGGAGGGTGATCGAGTTGCATCCGGAGATCGGCGCGCGCATCGTGGAGCGGGTTCCCGGGTTGGTCGGCCTCGCGCCCGGGATCCGTCATCACCACGAGCGCTGGGACGGGCAGGGGTACCCCGACGGCCTGCGCGGCGAGGAGATCCCCGTCGAGGCTCGCGTGGTGGCTTTGATCGACTGCTTCAGCGCCCTCATCTCCACGCGCCCCTACCGGCAGCGGCTCACCCCGGCAGAGGCCTGTGCCGAGATCGAGCGCTGCGCCGGAAGCCAGTTCGACCCCGAGATCGCGGCGCTGTTCGTCGAGGAGGTCCGCCGCCAGCCGCCCGAGCCGGCGTACACGGAGTCGCTGCCCGCGGAACTGCTGGCGCTCGCCCCGGCCGAGGAAGCGTTGGCCACGGCGCGGCTGGGAGCCGCCTCCGCCGCCGCGAGCGACAACGTGACCCTTCTGCACTCGCATCGCTACCTGCAGGAGGTGGCGGCCCGCGAGGCCGAGCGCGCAGCCCGCAACCGCCGGCCGTTCGCCGTGGCAATGATCGAGCTCTCCGAACTGTCCATGATCAACCGGCGGGAGGGCTACGCGGGGGGCGACATGGCCCTGCAGGCGGCGGCCCGCGCGCTCGAACGTACGATGGCCGGGGAGCCGGCGACGATTGGTCGCTACAGCGGGCGTCGGCTCGCCGTGGTGCTGCCGGGCACCGGCGACACCACCGCACCCGAGCGCGGAGCCACGCTCGTCGAGCAGCTCGAGCAACTCGAGCGCTCGGGCCCCCGCGTCCGTGTGGGGGTGGCCGTCTGGCAGCCCGGGGACCACGGTGAGGACGTCTTCGCGCGCGCCCGCCTCGCTCTCGAGGCCACTCCGGCCGTGACGTAGACCAGCGACTCGCGCGTACGGAAACCCTGCTGAAGAACTTTCGCCTGGATGGGAAGGCTCGCAGGTCCCGGCGCGACGCTCCTGGTGACGGCGGCTCTGGCGGTCGCCCCGGCAGGCGCGGCAGCCGCGCCCGGCGAGCTCGATGGGGGCTTCGGGGTGGGCGGCGTCGCCCCTACTCCCGGGCTGGCCGGGGGCGCGGTCGCCCTGCAGCCGGACGGCAAGATCGTGGTCGCCGGCGTCACCCCCGACTCGCGCTTCGCGGTCGCCCGTTACAACGCCGATGGGAGTCCGGACAAGAGCTTCGGCGGCGCAGGGCTCACCGCCACGACGTTCGGGACCACCGTCCAGGCGGCCTACGACCTGGCGGTGCAGCCGGATGGCGCGATCGTCGCCGTGGGGACCGCTGGCGAGGACTTCGGGCGCCGGCGCAGCTTCGCCCTCGCCCGCTTCACGGCCGGCGGGACGCTCGACCCCACGTTCGGAGGCGACGGAAAGGTCACCACCGACGTCGGGGGCGCCAGCATCAACGACGCGTCGGGGGTGGCGTTGCAGGCCGACGCCAAGATCGTCCTGGCCGGCTACGCGGCCGGCGCGAGCGGCGGCCCCTTCGCGGTCGCGCGCTACAACGCCGACGGCACGCTCGACCCGAGCTTCGGCAGCGGCGGCGCGGTGACGACCAACATTGCGGGCGGCGCGGTCGACGTCGCCATCGGACCCAGGCGACGGATAGTCGCCGGGGGGCTGACGTTCGCGCCCGGCGGGCAGTACGACTTCGCCCTCGCCCGCTACCGCCCGGAGGGCGCGTTCGACTTCGACTTCGGATTCGCCGGGCGGGTGTTCACCGACCTGGGCGCCAGCGACGCGCTCACGGCGATCGCGGTCGGCAAGGTCGGTCGAGTGACCGCCGTGGGATCGACCTCGCGCAGCGTGAGCTCCACCGACTTCGCTGCGGCGCGGTACACCCGCGACGGCCGCCGGGACAGCTCGTTCGACGGCGACGGGCTGGTGACCACGACGTTCGGCGTCGGCGTTCAGATCGCGTACGCCGTGGCGCTGGACGCCGGGAAGACCGTGGTCGCCGGCCTCGCTCACAGCTCAGCGACCGGCGACGACGTCGCACTCGCCCGGTACAAGCACAACGGCCAGCTCGACAGCCGGTTCGGCGCCGGCGGCCGCGTCCTCACCGACCTCGTTGGTGCGAACAACTCGGCGCACGACCTCGCCATCCAGTCGGACGGCGCGATCGTGGTGATCGCGAACGGCGCACTGCTGCGATACGCCGGGCGATAGAGCCCGTTCCTCCGACACCGCCGCGACTTGGACCCCACGGCGTCGGCGCCGGAGCGCCGATCGGGCGCCGTTGGTCTCCCAGCCGGCGAACCTGGTCGGATCGGCGCCCCGGCTGCCGCCACAGCGGCGGAGAACGGCCCCTTGCCGTGCTTGGCGGGACGCACGATCATCCCGCCGCGGCGGTGGATGAACCGTCCGGCCGGGTCGAGCGCATAGAAGTTCAGGAGGAAGTCCCACTGGTCACCGGTCAGCAGAAACGGCTCACCACGCCGTTCGGCGTCGGGGATCGCGCAGTGATTTTGGATCCACCACCCGGCGGCAGCGTCCTCCAACTCGACTGCGCCGAACTTCGGCGCACACGCGCCCCAGGCGGCTTAGGGCTTGGCGCCAACACGATCCCCTTCCCGCCCGCAGTACAGTGCGACGCCACCGTGGCCGAAAGTGGACCGCTCACCGTCGACGAAGACCTCTTTCTCGAAGCAGTCAACGTTCTCTCCACGCTTGACCGGAGAGGAGACCGGCTCGACCCCGCCAGCGCCGCACGGGAGTTCATGCAGAACCCCGTCATCGACGCCCATTACGAGAACGCCACAGGCACTGCACCGGACAGCCAGTCGCTTGGGCTCGCCGCCGCCCTGATGGACACCATCTGCCGGCCGCAAGACCCCGACTCGCTCGGGACCTACCTGGACCGGCGCCGCTCGATCGAACAGGCCGCCGCCGACTTTGTGCGCACGGCCGTTTGGTCCTTCCTCGCCGCGTGGACGCAGCGGTACGGCGCGTTCATGCAGACCTCGCCGCGCGACGGAGTCGTCGACCCTAACCGCGAATCCTCCTAGACCCCGCCGCGGACACGTTCACGGAGCTGCTCTACGACATAGCGCGCTCGCTGATCCATCACGGCTGGAACAAGCTCGTGTTCGTCAACGGCCACGGCTCGAACACCAAGGTGATCGACCCCCTGCTCCGGCGCATCAAGTACGAGACCGGGGCGTTCGCGGCCCTCTACAAGCCGTACGCGGAGCGCTACATCGGTCTGCTCGAAGACCTGCTCGAAAACCCGCCGGACGAGACGCCCGGCTGGCACGCCTCGGAGCTGGAGACGTCGCAGGTGATGGCTCACGATCCGCGGATGGTCGACATGGATCGAGCCGCCGAGGACCGCGCGCAGGTCCCGCAGTGGCTGCCGGAGTCCTTCATCAAGACCGACGGCGCCCCCGATGTCGAGTTCGACGGCTACCAGTACTTCGTATTCCCGATGGACCACGCCGAGTTCTCGAAGACCGGGGTGATCGGCAACCCGATGCGCGCGACCCCGGAGAAAGGTGACGAGGCGCTCAACCGCTTCGCGGACCACCTCGTGAAGGCGCTCGACGAATTCCGCCGCGTCGACGTCACGGTGACCAAGCGAGCGTTCGAGGACCGCGTCTGAGTCCCGCGCCCCCCGCACTGCGTCGTGCCCAGATGCTCGAGCGCATCCAGCGCGAAGGCGGACTGTCCGTCGCCGAGCTGGCGCGCAGCTACGCGGTGTCCGCGATCACGGTACACCGAGATCTCGAGCAGCTCGCCGGCGAGGGGCTGGTCGAGAGGGTCCACGGGGGCGCTAGGGCGGTCGGCCCCACCCCCACCCAGCTCGCCGCGCCTGCGATCGCGACGGCTTGGTCGCAGCGCGTCGAGCAGGCCAGCGCGGCGAAGGAGGCGATCGCGGCGCGCGCTGCGCAGCTTGTCTTGCCGGGCTCGACCGTCTTCCTCGACGCCTCGTCGAGCGCCCTGGCGCTCGCGCGGCGGCTGGTGGACGACCCGCCGAACGAGCTGACGCTCGTGACGAGCTCTCCTGCGATCGCCTTCCAGATCCAGGCCGAGCCGGTGCACGTGGTCGTGGCGCCCGGTGAGCTCGACCAGCACATGCGCATGCTGGCCGGGCGCTGGACGGTCGAGTTCCTGACGCAGCTGAACTTCGATGTGGCGTTCGTCTCGTGCGCCGGCATTACGCTCGAGGAGGGGCTCACCACCTCGCGCCGGCCGGTCGCCGACGTCATCGACGCCGCCCGGGCCGGCGCGCAGCGCACCGTGGCGCTGATCGATGCCACGAAGTTCGGGCGGGCCTCGCTGCTCACGATCATGGGCGCGGAGGACCCGGACCTGATCATCACGGATGCCGCGCTGTCCCCCGACGTCGAGAGCGCGTACCTGACCGCCGGCGTCCATCTGGAGACCCTGTCCACCAAGGAGGCAGCATGACCCGTCCCGTCACCCTGTTCACCGGCCAGTGGGCCGATCTGACGCTCGAGGAGCTCGCGCAGAAGTGCGGCGAGTGGGGCTTCGACGGCCTCGAACTCGCGTGCTGGGGCGACCATTTCGACGTCGCCCAGGCGCTGAGCGACTCCGGCTACTGCGCCGGCCGCCACGAGATCCTCGAGCGCCACGGCCTCTCGTGCTGGGCGATCGGGAACCACCTCGTCGGTCAGGCGGTGTGCGACCCGATCGACGAGCGCCACAAGACGGTGCTGCCGCCGGACGTGTGGGGCGACGGCGATCCCGAGGGTGTGCGGCAGCGGGCGGCCGAGTACATGAAGGACACCGCGCGTGCAGCGGCTCAGCTGGGCGTGCAGGTGGTGACCGGCTTCACCGGGTCATCCACCTGGCACATGCTCTACTCGTTCCCGCCGAACGACTGCGACGCGATCGAACGCGGCTACGACGACTTCGCGGAGCGCTGGACGCCTATCGTCGACGTCTTCGAGGCCGAGGGCGTGAAGTTCGCGCTCGAGGTGCACCCGACGGAGATCGCCTACGACTTCGTGACCACGCGCAAGGCGCTCGCGGCGATCGGCGATCGGGAGGGGTTCGGAATCAACTTCGACCCGAGCCACCTCGAGCATCAATTCCTCGACTCCGCCGCGTTCATCGGCGAATTCGGGGACCGCATCTCGCACGCGCACGTCAAGGACTCCAAGCGCCGGCTCGACGGGCGCTCGTCGATCCTCGGCGGGCACCTGAACTTCGGCGAGCCCGGGCGCGGCTGGGACTTCGTCTCGCCCGGACACGGGGACGTCGACTTCGAGGAGATGTTCCGCGCGCTCAACCGGGTCGGCTACGAGGGCCCGCTGTCGATCGAGTGGGAGGACTCGGGCATGGACCGCGACTGGGGCGCCCCGGACGCACTCGCCTTCGTTCGCCGCACGGACTTCTCGCCGTCCGATGTGGCGTTCGACGCCGCGTTCGCGAAGGAGGCCTGATGCCGGACACGGGATTCTCGACGATGGGCGATGCGCGCGCGGAGGGTGAAGTTCAGCCGATCGGGGTGGGCATGCTCGGCTACGCGTTCATGGGCAAGGCTCATTCCAACGCGTACAAGACGCTCGCGTACATGACCTGGCCGCCGCCGCTCCTGCCCGAGCTGGTCGCGATCGCCGGCCGCAACGAGGAGGCGGTGTCCGAGGCCGCGCGGCGCTACGGGTTCGCGGAATACGTCACCGACTGGCGCGCACTCGTCGCCGACGACCGGGTGCAGCTGTTCGACAATTCCGGCCCGAACAACCTCCACGCCGAGCCGACGATCGCCGCGGCCGAGGCGGGCAAGCACGTGATCTGCGAGAAGCCGCTTGGCCGCACCGCGGACGAGGCCCACGAGACTTGGCAGCGCGTGGCGGCCACCGGGGTCAAGCACATGTGCGCCTTCAACTACCGGTTCGTGCCGGCCGTCCGGCTCGCTCGCGAGATCATCGAGTCGGGAGAGCTCGGCGAGATCACGCACTTCCGGGGCGCGTACCTGCAGGAGTGGGGCGCCACCGACGACGCACTCTGGCGCTTCGACAAGGATGCCGCGGGCTCGGGGGCGCTCGGCGATCTCGGCGCGCACGTGATCGACCTTGCGCGCTACCTCGTTGGCGAGATCGAGACGGTGAGCGCGCTGGCCGCGACGTTCCAGCCTGGCCGGGGAGTCGACGACGCCATCGAGGCGGCGGTCGCGTTCGAGGGCGGAGCGGTCGGCACGATCGAGGCGTCGCGCTTCGCCACCGGCCGCAAGAACGCCTTCACATGGGAGATCAACGGCTCGAAGGGCTCGATCGCGTTCGACCTCGAGCGACTCAACGAGCTGCAGGTCCATTTCGCCGACTCGTCCCCGGGCGCCTCGGCCCAGGGGTTCCGCACCGTCCTCGTCACCGAGGCGGATCACCCGTTCTGGAAGCACTGGTGGCCCCATGGCCACATCATCGGGTGGGAGCACACCTTCGTGCACGAGCTGCACCACCTGCTGACGGCGATCCGTGACGACTCCGACGTCGCGCCGCACGCCGCCACGCTCGAGGACGGCTATCGGGCGGCCGAGGTTTGCGACGCGATGCTCCGGTCTGCGGCAGGAGGCGGGCGTGAGCCAATCGCGTACCGCTGACGCCGACCGCGCCGTCCTGCTCCTCGGCACGCTCGACACCAAGGGCGAGGAGTTCGAGTTCCTGCGCGATCGCCTCGGCCTTGCGGGTGTGGGCGCGCTGCTGGCGGACGTGGGCACGCTGGAGCCGCCCCGCGGCAGTCCCGACATCACGCGCGAGGAGGTCGGCGCCGAGACGGGCGTCGACGTCGCGGCGCTGGGCGCCGCGGGGGATCGCGGGGCAGCGATCGCCGCCATGGCCGGCGCGGCCGCGGCGCTGGCACGGCGCCTCTACGACGAGGGTCGGATTCACGGTGTGCTCTCCGCCGGCGGCTCGGGGAATACGGCCATCGCCACGGCGGCGATGCAGGCGCTGCCCGTCGGAGTCCCCAAGCTGATGGTCTCGACGATGGCGTCCGGCGACACGAGCGACTACGTCGGCGGGGTCGACGTGACGATGATGGCGTCGGTAACCGACGTGGCCGGAATCAACTCGATCTCGTCGCGCATCCTCGCCAACGCCGCCGCCGCCATGGCCGGCATGGTCCTGGCCCCTGAGCCACAGCTCGAAGCCGGCCGGCCCCTGGTCGCGGCGACGATGTTCGGCGTCACGACCCCCTGCGTGACCCGCGCGCGCGACGCGCTCGAGGAGAAGGGCTATGAGGTCCTCGTCTTCCACGCCACGGGCACGGGCGGCAAGGCGATGGAAGCGCTCGTGGACGGCGGACTCGTGAGCGGCGTGCTCGACGCGACGACCACGGAGCTGTGCGACGACCTCGTGGGCGGCGTGCTGTCGGCAGGGCCTGCGCGCCTGGAGGCGGCGGGGCGGGCCGGCGTGCCCCAGGTCGTCTCGCTCGGGGCGCTCGACATGGTCAACTTCGGCGCTCGCGACACCGTGCCAGCGAAGTTCGAGGACCGCAACCTCTACGTCCACAACCCGTCGATCACGCTGATGCGCACGACGCCGGAGGAATGCGCGGAGGTGGGTCGGCGGATCGCGCGCAAGCTCGCGGCCGCAACGGGTCCGGTCAGCCTCTTCGTGCCGCTGAACGGAGTGTCGATGATCGACGCGGAGGGCCAGCCCTTCCACGACCCGGAGGCCGACGCGGCGCTGTTCGACGCGCTGCGCGAAGGGCTCGCCGGGTCGCAGGTGGAGCTCGTCGAGCTGGACAACAACGTCAACGACGAGGAGTTCGCGACCGCGATGGCCGACAGGCTCGACGAGCACCTCCGAGGCGAGAAGTGACGGGCGAAGAGGCCCGCGCGAACCTGCGCGCCACGCTGGAGGACGGCGGCGTGATCATCGGCGCCGGCGCCGGAACGGGGCTGTCCGCGAAATGCGCCGAGGCCGGCGGGACGGACCTGATCATCATCTACAACTCCGGCCGCTACCGCATGGCCGGACGGGGGTCGCTCGCGGGCCTGCTGCCGTACGGGGACGCCAACGCGATCGTCATGGAGATGGCACGTGAGGTGCTGCCGGTCGTCCACGACACCCCCGTGCTCGCCGGCGTCTGCGGCACCGACCCCTTCCGGCTGATGCCGAAGTTCCTGCGCGACGTGCTCGACGAGGGGTTCGCCGGCGTGCAGAACTTCCCCACGGTCGGGCTCATCGACGGCACGTTCCGGGCGAACCTCGAGGAGACCGGCATGGGCTACGACCTCGAGGTCGAGATGATCCGCGAGGCCGCCGCGCTCGGATTGCTGACCGCCCCGTACGTCTTCGACCCCGAGTCGGCGGAAGCGATGACTCGCGCCGGCGCCGACGTGCTGGTCCCGCACATGGGGCTGACCACGAAGGGCACGATCGGGGCTGCGACGGCGCTGACGCTCGACGAGTGCGTGGAGCGCATCCAGGCGATGCGCGACGCGGCGTTTGCCGTGAACCCCGACGTCATCGTCCTCTGCCACGGCGGCCCGCTGGCCGAGCCCGCAGACGCGCAGTACGTCCTCGACCGCACGCACGGCGTCGTCGGCTTCTTCGGCGCCTCGAGCATGGAGCGCCTGCCGACCGAGATCGCGATGACCGAGAACATGCGGCGCTTCAAGGCGCTCGCACATACCTGAGAGGAGCATCCGTGCCGTCCAAGCTGATCGACCCCGCGGCCCTACCGACAATGAGCTTCGACTGGGGTCTCATCAAACCGCTCGTGGCGAACGAGAACACCGACGGGCCTGAGCTGAGCCTCATGCACGTCGTGCTGCTCCCGGGCGAGGGCCACGAGCGCCACAACCACCCCGACAGCGACGAGATTCTCTACATCCTCAGCGGCCGCGGTGAGCAGATGGTCGACGACGCCGACACCTTCGGGGTCGGGCCCGGCCAAGCGGTGTTCATCCCGAAGGGGGCCTTCCACTCGACCGTCAACGTCGGCTGGGAGCCGCTGGTTCTGCTTGCGATCTACGCGCCGGCGGGCGCCGAGGAGGCGCTCAAGGGGCTGCCCGACCACCGCGAGATCGGTCCGGGCGAGGCACCGCGGCTCGTGCGCGGTTGAGGGCTAAGCCGCGCGCCAGTCGCGGCGTCGTCGCCGGATGTGCTCTCGGTGTCACGAGCGGGTGGAACTTCGGGAACGTCGGCGGCATCACCTCGGAGCTGGCGGGGTCGTATGGCGTAGGGCTCGCCACGATCGGGCTGCTGACCACCGCGATGGTGGTCACGCACCTCGCCGTGCAGATCCCCGGCGGCAAGGCCAGCGACCGCTTCGGGCCGGCGCGCGCCGGGGCGGTGGCGCTACTGGTCCTCTGCGCCGGCAACGCGCTTGCGCTTGCCGGGCCGGCCGCGGGACTGGGCATCGCGGCGCGAGCGATCGTGGGTATCGGGACCGGGCTGGCCTTCGTCTCCGGCAGCGCGCTGGTCCGCGAGTCAGACGGCTCGCCGCTTTCGCAAGGGGTCTTCGGCGGCATCTCGCTCGCACCCGCCGGCCTTGCACTCGCCGTGGTGCCCCAGCTGGAGGACGTCCTCGGGTGGCGGACGCCCTACTGGACCGCTCTCGGGATCGCCGCCACCGCCCTGGTGATCTTGGTCGCGACCCGCGCGGTGGAAGCGCCTTCAAAGCCGCGCGCAACGCCGGGGAGCGCGCCACCCGGCGTGCTGTCCGATCGTCGCCTCTACGGACTCGCCGTCCTCTATACGGCCTCGTCGGCCTCGGCGTCGTCCTCGCCAACTGGGTGGTCGAGCTGCTCCAGCGCCACAGCGAGCTGAGCGACGGCGCCGCCGGTGTGGTGGGCGGGCTCACGCTGCTGCTCGTCGTCGTGTCACGGCCACTCGTCGGATGTATCCTCGCCGCGCACCCACAGCGCATCCGCCTCGCCCTTGCGGGCAGCATCGTCGCCGGCGCGGCCGGGACGCTCGCACTGGTGGCGGCCGAGCCCGCCTGGCTGGCCGTGCTGGGCGCCTTGCTGGTCGGGTTCGGAGCCGGCATCCCCTTCTCTCCGGCGTTCACCGCTGCCGCCCGGATCCGGCCGGACGCTCCCGCAGCGTCGGTCGGTCTCGTCAACACCGCCGCGAACTTCGCCGTCCTCGTCGGGACGCCGCTCGTGGGTCTCAGCTTCTCGGTTGGGGGTGAGGGCCGGCTGGGCTTCGCCGCGATCGCGGTCCTCTGGCTCGGCGCGCTCGCGGTGCTGCCGAGCCGCCGCGCGCTGGGAGTGGAAGAGGCGGTGCCGGCGCGTTGACGGGTCCGATCAGCCGTCGCCGAACTGCAGCGTCGCCTTGACGCCCCGGAATTCGAAGGCTTCCTCGAAGCGGTCGACGGCCACCCGCAGCCCGACGAAGGCATCGAGCGCATCGCCCCAGCGGGCCCGGGACTGACCGAGGCGGCTTACGGCGGCCTCCCAGTCACGGGCGTGGGCGTTCACGCTGCCGAGCACGGCGCGGTTCTGCAGGATGGTGTCGACGCCCAGGACGCGCGCGTCGAGGCTGACCTTGCGTGGGTGCCCGTCCACTCCGAGCAGGCACGCGACGCCATTGCGCCGCAGCAGCGCGAGCGTGTCGAGCATGACCTGCGCGTCGCCCGCCGCTTCGATCACGACGTCGAAGCCGCCCACCTCGTCCGCGACCGCGACGAGCGGCACCTCGGCGGTGGAAACGTAGGTCGCGCCGGATGCCTCGGCGAGCTGCGCCTTCGCGGTCGCACCCGGCGAGCGCCCCGCGATCCAGACCAGACCGCTCTGTCATGCGGGTCTGCGCCAGAGTCCACGTACCTACGCCGTGCCTACGCGCCTCGTGACACGAGTCCGGCCACGCGACACCGCGTGCGACGCACCCCCGCCGTGTGCTGAGTCGACCCGACTCAGCGGATCCTGACCGTACGTGAGGAAGCCGATTTCGAGCCACCCAAGGCACACCACGAGCCCATCGCAGCCGGGAGCAAGGTCGTCGCGAGCACGAAGTCCGAGACGTACAAGCTCGTAAGAGAGACTGCGGACCGAGCCGTTGCGGTGGAAATGGAGGGGCTCCGGCTTCCTCGGCGCGGTGCAGCGAATACAACGAGATGGGGATCGTCATCCGCGGAATCTCAGACCTCATCGAGGGTAAGGCCGCTGCGGACAAGGACGGTGTCCGCAAGCAGGCGGTAGGGACTGTAGGGACGCTTCTCGTGCGGGCGCACGCACGCGTTAGGGCGCCTACAGTCCCTTCAACCTTTGGATCGAGTGCAGTACTCAAGAGAAACGCCCAGCTGCCGAAGCAACCCAGACGACACCAGCTACGACCGCGGACGACGGAAGCCGTGAACGACGCTAGGAGGCAGTACCGTGAAGGGCGTAGTCTTCAATCTCCTCGAGCGGATTGTGATCCGCGAGTACGGCGAGGACACCTGGGACGAGCTGCTTGACTCGGCCGAGCTGCACGGCTCCTATACGTCGCTTGGCAGTTACCCCGACGCAGACCTCAGCAAGCTGGTGGGCGCCGCATCGGCCAGGCTCGACACCCCGCCTGACGAGATCGTGCGCTGGTTCGGCCGCAATGCGCTGCCGCTCTTCGCCGAGAACTATCCACAGCTCTTCGAGCGGCACTCATCGACGCGCACCTTCGTTCTGACTCTCAACGACATCATCCATCCCGAAGTGCGAAAGTTGTATCCCGGCGCCGACGTACCGGTCTTCGACTTCGACCCGGGTCCGGACGGCACGCTTCGCATGGGCTACCGATCCCCCAGGAAGCTCTGCTCATTCGCCGAAGGACTGCTCCAGGGCGCCGCCCAACACTACGGCGAACAGGTGGCAGTCGAGCAGCCCCGCTGCATGAAACGAGGAGACGAGCGATGCGTCCTCGAGATCTCCTTCACTGCGAACGGCGCGACCCCGTAGCGCCCGCCGCAGATGTCTCGCCGGCGCAGCAGATCGAGCGTCTTGAGCAGCGTCTTGTACGCGAACGCCGGGCGCGACACGAGGCCGAGGAGATCGCCGAGCGGACAGTGTCGACCCTCTACGACCGCCAGCGCGAGCTCGAGTTGCTCGAGGCCATAGCCGAGGCCTCCAACAACGCGTCGACGCTCGACCAGGCGCTGAGCGTGGCGATCGACAAGATCTGCGATCACACCGGCTGGCCGGTAGGACACGCCTACCTCGTCACACCTCCAGACGGCCGGCTCGTCTCATCGCGGATCTGGCATCTCGACGATCCGGTGAGGTTCGACTGCTTCCGCCGGGTCAGCGAGGAGAAGACGTTCATCGCCGGCGAGGGACTGCCCGGGCGCGTAGTCGCGACCGGCGAGCCGGTCTGGATCCAGGACGCGATGCAGGACGACAACTTCCCCCGCCGGCACGCCGCTCCCGACGCCGGCGTCCACGCGGCCTTCGGCTTCCCGATCCTGGTGGGCGCCGAAGCGGTGGGTGTCATCGAGATCTTCAGCCATCAGGCGACCGAAATCGACCGCGGTCTCCTTGCCGTCGCTGCCCAGATCGGCACCCAGCTCGGCCGCGTGGTCGAGCGCGCCCGGGGCGAGGAGCACGCCCATCGGGCCGTGCACGACAGCCTCACCGGGCTCCCCAACCGAGCGCTGTTCCTCGATCGACTCAGACTCGCACTCGCGCGACGGCTCCGCACACCGGCGCTGACCGGGATTCTCTTCATCGACCTCGACCGCTTCAAGGTCGTCAACGACACCTACGGCCACCGGGCGGGCGACGAGCTGCTCGTCGAGGTCGCCCGCCGGCTCGACGCGGTCGTCCGTGCCGGCGACACTGTTGCTCGCTTCCACGGCGACGAGTTCGTGGTCTTGTGCGAGGGCCTGAGCGAGCGGGAGGTGCTCCGCCTCGCCGAGCGCGTCCAACTCTCACTGCTCGCGCCCTTCGGACCGCCCAGCGACACCGCACGACTGGTTACCGCCAGCATCGGGATCACCCTGGCCAGGACCACAGAGACCAACGCCGAGGGGCTCCTCCGCGACGCCGACGCCGCTATGTACCGCGCAAAGGAGCTCGGCGGAGGGCGCTACGAGCTCTTCGACGGAGCGATGCGCGAGCGCCTCCGCAAGCGCGTGCACACCGAGCGCATGCTCGGACGGGCGCTCCGAGCAGACGAGCTGTGCCTCCATTACCAACCGATCCTGTCGCTGTCCAGCCGGCAGATCGAGGGCGTCGAGGCCCTGCTCCGCTGGGAGGACCCGGAGCGCGGCCTCGTACCCCCAGACGACTTCCTGCCGGTGGCGGAGGAGAGCGGGCTCATCCTACTCATCGGCGCGTGGGTCTTGCGCGAGGCATGCCGCCAAGCGGCCGACTGGCGACGCGAGCTCGGGGACCGCGCACCGCTGCCGGTCTGCGTGAACCTCGCCGCGCGGCAGCTTGGCCAGGATGAACTGCCTGAGATAGTGAGCAGAACCCTAAGCGACACGGGTCTCGATCCGCGCGACCTCATGCTCGAAATCACCGAAAGCGCCCTGATCGAGAACACTACAGTGCCGGCGCGGACGCTGGCCGACCTTCGCGCCGGCGTACGGGTGCTGCTCGATGACTTCGGCACCGGCTACGCCTCGCTGAGCTACCTGCGACGCTTCAAGATCGACATGCTAAAGATCGACCGCTCGTTCGTAGCAGAGCTCGGCGAGCGCTCGGAAGCGTCGCCGATCGTCGCCGCGATCGTGGGGATGGGGCACGCTCTCGGCCTGAAGATCGTGGCCGAGGGGATCGAGACCGAGGAGCAGGCGGCCGAGGCGGCGCGGCTCGGGTGCGACTCGGCCCAGGGCTACCTGTTCGCCACGCCCGCCGCCGCCGATCGTGTCCGCGCCATGACAGTCAGTGACGACCCGTCAGTGGTGCTCGCGCCGAGAGCCCGGCCGGCCGCCGCCGGAGGGTGAGGCCGGCTGGGTCAGCAAGCCATCGGTCACTGAGCGACCCAGCGAGAAGCCATCATCGCCCGCTATCCCTCTTGCTGTGTTAGGCGTTTATCGTCGCCATTCTTTGGCCGCCACGGCCTCGCGCGGCGGTGGAGTCGAGGTGCGCATGGTCGGCACCTTGAGCTTCGAAGATCGAGCTGCGCCGTGCGATGGAGACGGTCGCCGCCGCGAGGCGTGAGCTGCCGCCGGGCGGCGTCGTCCCCGAGGACTATGTCTTCCAAGCCGCAGGAGCGGACGGCACCTCTACCGACGTGAGGCTGTCGGAGCTGTTCGCGCCAGGCAAGGACTCGCTAGTGATCTACAGCTTCATGTTTCCGTGCCAACCCTGGCCACGACCGATTGGGCCCGCGGCGGTCAGACGGCGCTGCTGTTGGTCGAGGAGGGTCCCTGCCGTCGTGCGTGGCCCTTCTCGATCAGCTCGACGGCGCCGGGGAGCACGCGGGGCGGCACGTCAGCCTCGCGGTGTTGCGAAGGCCCCGCTCCGGCGCGTCCTCGTCCTTTTTAGCTTGGATCAGCGGACTCGCCTTGGGGGGCGAGTGCATCGAGTCACTATCGGGCCGTCCAGCCACCGTCGACACGAAGGCTCGTGCCGGTGATGAGCGCCGCCGCCGGGGAAGCGAGAAAGACGACCGCGCCGACCACGTCCTCGACCTGCCCGATCCGGCCGAGCGGGATCTGGCGCTCGAGCGATACCCGGAGCTCCTCGTCGGCGAACAAGGGGGCCGTCATCGGCGTTCGGATGAAGGTCGGGGCCACCGAGTTGACGCGGATGGCGTGTGGCGCGAGCTCGACCGCCATGGCGCGGGTGAGGCCCTCGACCGCGTGCTTAGTGGCGCAGTAAACGGTGCGGTTGGGGGCGCCAACATGCCCCATTTGCGAGGAGAGGTTGATGATCGAACCTCCGGACCCCTGGGCAATCATGCGCCGCGCGGCGGCCTGGGCGACCAGGAAGGTCCCCTTCACGTTGAGCGCAAGCAGGTGGTCGAGATGCTCCTCGCTCACGTCGACGAAGGGCTCCAGGATGTTCCCCCCGGCGCTGTTGACCACGACGTCGACATGATCGAGCGAGTTGATCGCGCGGGCGACGGCCCGGCCGTCTGTGACGTCCAGGACGAGCGCCCGCGCCCGCCGTCCGAGCCCCTCGATCTCGTCACCAAGCTCTTCAAGTTCGTCGAGGGTACGGCTCGCGGCGACTACGTCCGCCCCAGCCTCGGCGAGCGCCAGCGCGCAGCCCCGCCCGATCCCTCGTCCCGCCCCGGTGACGAAAGCCCACCGCCCCTCGACACGAAAGCCGGGGAGGATACGAGCGCTCTCGGTGTCTGGCTGTATCGTCGCCCTCGCTCCCGCTTTGAGGTAGAGGCCGCGGGCAACCTCGGATGCGTGACGTGCCTGCGTGGCTGCCGGTTCGTCCGGCCCGGCTCTCGGTGTTGAGTCTACGGAGCGACCACCTTTCGGCGGTTGCCAGGCTCGCGTGACCTCCCGCTCTCGACAGCGACGCGCTTGAGTTTCCGGCGACGATCACCCGCATGGCGGGCGAACCGCCAGGCGCCCTTCCAGCAGTGTGGTTGAAGGCGCCGTTGGAGGCGGAGATGACACGCCGAGGAGGCCTTTTCGATCGCGCGGCCTCGGCATCCCTGGACC
Organism: Thermoleophilaceae bacterium; assembly: GCA_013813135.1. GTDB lineage: Bacteria > Actinomycetota > Thermoleophilia > Solirubrobacterales > Thermoleophilaceae > JACVRW01. Next base: position 16,369 of record JACCSF010000011.1, read on the forward strand.
GCTGCGCGCTGCGAGCCACGGCTGCTCAAGTCGCAGTCGGGGCCTATCGGCCTGCTACGGGCCGGGGGCCAGCTCCGCATTCCTCTTGAACTCGGCCAGCGCGCGGAAAGGAGTGGACAGGGATCGAGAGAGCTCGAGGTAGACGCCGAACGCCTTCTCGTAGACGACCGCGTCGGCGTCATCGGGGAGCACCGACTGGTCCGCCCGCGCAATCAAGCCGGCGCCGTGTTCCAACGATGGAAAGGCTCCGGCCTGCACGCCGGCGATCACGGCAGCGCCGGCGGCCGAGCTGTCGACCGGCTGGTCGCCGAGCGTCACGTGGCCGACCGGCAGCCGATTGACGCTCGCCTCGATTCGGCGCCAGAGGTCGCTTTGGGCTCCGCCGCCGGCACAGATCAGGCGGCTGATCGGAATCCCCAACTCCACGAAGGCGTCGATCGACTGCCGTTGGGCGAAGGCGACGCCTTCCATCACGGCGCGGACGAGATGCCCGACCGTGTGCTGGAGCGAGAGGCCGAAGAAGACGCCCCGCGTTTCGGGGTTGTACCTCGGATTCCGCTCCCCCGCCATGTGCGGAAGGAAGATCAGGCCGCTAGCGCCTGCCGGCACCGCTTCCGCGTGCTCGACGAGTTCGTCGTAGCCCAGATCCGGCCTGCCCGTCGCGCGTAGGCAGTCGCGGAGCCATTGCAGCGCGAGTCCCGCGGCCTGCTGGACGCCGGTAGCGATCCACGAATCCTCCGTCGCATAGCAGCCGGTGTGGACGCGCGCGTCGGGATCGATAACCGGAGCGTCGAACGCTGCGGAGACGTTCCCGGCGGACCCAAGCACACACAACACAGCGTCGTCGGAACCTACCCCGTGGGCGACTGCCGCTGTGATCGAGTCCCCCGCACCGGTCACAACAGGCGTTCCCGCCGGCAGCCCGGTGGCGCGCGCCGCGTCTTTCGCGAGCCCTCCGGCCTGCGAGACAGTGGGGACGACGTCCGGCAGCACCGACAGGCGGAGCTCGAGTGCGGAGACGATCTCCTGCGACCAGGCCTGTTCGCGGATGTCGAAGAGAAGCGTGTTCGAGGCGTCCGTCGGATCGGTCGCGAGATGGCCGGCCAAGTGCCACCTGACGTAGTCCTTCGGGAGCAGGACTTTCGCCGCGCCGCGAAAAAGTTCGGGCTCGTGCTTCCTCAGCCATAGAAGCTTAGGCGCGGTATAGGCCGGAACGGCAGGCTTTCCGGCGAGCGCGACGAGCCGCTGGTGGCCCACTCGGTCCGAGACTTCGCGGGCCTCCTCGACTGCCCGCAGGTCCGCCCAGATCGGGCAGTTGCCCAACACGTTCCCGGATGCGTCGAGCAGAACCGGCCCGTTCATCTGCCCCGACAGACCGATCGCTACGACGGTGACGTCGGGGCAGGCCTCGCTGATTGCGCGGAGGCACGCGGTCGCCGAACGGAGCCATTCCGATGGCTCCTGCTCAATCCAGCCGTCGCGGGGAGCGATCGAGCGATGCGCCTCGATGGAGGACGCGAGCACGCGCCCCTCGCCGTCGAGCAGAACGGCTTTCGAGCCGCCCGTCCCCACATCGAGCCCGATCATGGCCTCCATGCGGCGAGGTGGCTAACAGAAGGCCGAAGATCTGTCAACAGGATCACGGCCGCCCCGACGTTCCGGACGCGAGTGCTTGACAGCGGTCTCCTCGCGCCCTTACGATGCGCTCGATCGAGCAAGGCTGCTCAAATGAGCGACCAAAATCTGACCCTCAAAGCGTGCTACCAGCACTACCGCCGCGGGCTCTCGCAGACGGAGATCGCGGCCAACCTGAGACTGAGCCGGTTCCAGGTGGCCCGCCTGCTCCGCGCCGGGCTCGAGGAGGGCTACGTGACCGTCAAGATCCTCGAGCCGGCGCGCTGGCACCCGGAACTCGAGCGCGCGATCGAGGAGCGCTTCGGGCTCAAGGCCGTCATCGTGGTCGACAACGACGGACTGGAAGAGGAGGAGGTCAAGCTTCGAGTCGCCGACGCGGCCGGCCGCTACCTGATCGACCTCCTCGAGGACGGCGACGTGCTCGGGATTTCCCTCGGGAGCACCGTGCAGGCTCTTATCGACCAGCTTCCCGACCGGATCCGCAAGGAGGTGGAGGTGGTCCAGCTGATCGGGGGAAGCAGCCGGATGGAATCCGAGCTGAACTCGATGATCCTCGCCGCGCAGCTGGCGCGCCGGTTCGGCTCCCGGTCTCATCTCCTATTCGCCCCGGCGCTCGTCAGCCGCGGGGACCTCCGCGAATCGCTGCTTGCGGATGGCACCATCGAGGCCACCTTCGCGATGTTCAGCAGGCTCACCGTCGCGGTGCTCGGCGTCGGGGCGTTCGCCCAGGGTGGGACGTCGCGCCTCGTCTACGGCGAGATCGTTGATGACGCACTGTTCCCGAAGCTCCTCGCACGCGGCGCGGTCGGCGACGTTCTCTCGTATGTCTATCGGGACGACGGGACCGTCCTCGCGGGCGGCGTCGAGGATCGCCTCATTGCGATCTCGCTCGACGACGTGCTCCGGGTTCCGCACCGGATCGCCGTTGCGGCGGGTCGAGCGAAGGCGAGGGCGATAGCGGGCGCGCTCCGCGGCGGCTTCGTGAACGTGCTGGTCACGGACAGCGCGGCGGCTGCCGCGATCTGCGAGCAAACCGAGGGGGCCGGCGCCGCGAAGGCGACGGGCTGAGAAGGTGAGCGAGACGTCCTCCTTCTGTGATCACCTGGCGAATCGCTGCAGAGGCGGATAGCCGTGCGTCTGGAAGGTAGGACAGCGGTCGTGACCGGCGCGAGCAGCGGTATCGGCCGGGAGGTGGCAGCCCGCTTCCTCGCTGAGGGCGCTCGGGTCGTCGCCGTGTCGAATCGGTCGGAGGAGCTCGACGGTGCCGCCGGCGATCTCGGCTCGGTCGGGGAGATCGAGCCGGTGGTTTGCGATGTCGGCGACCCGGGGCAGGTTGACAGCCTTGCGGCGCACGTCGAGGAGATGGGCGGCGCTGACATTCTCGTCAACAACGCCGGTGTCTGGAAGGAGCTCGACTTCCTTGACATCGACCACTCCGAGTGGGAACGAATGCTACGGGTCAACCTCACGGGCCCGTTCCTGTGTAGCCGGGCGCTTGTGCCGAAGATGCGCGACCGTGGCGGTGGCGCCATTGTAAATACCGCGTCGACCAACGGCCTTGCGGCGGAGCCGCGGCTCGTGCACTACAACGCCTCGAAGGGTGGCGTCGTGATGCTGACGCGATCGATGGCCCTCGACCTGGCTCCGTATCGCATCCGGGTCAACGCTGTCGCTCCCGGGATCATCCGCACTCCGCTGATCGCTCACATGCTCGACGCCCAACCCGCCGGCCAGGTGGGAACCGTCGTTCCCTGGGGACGGGTCGCGAGGCCCGAGGAGGTCGCCGCATGCATCGTGTTTCTGGCTTCCGACGAGGCCAGTTACGTGACCGGGGAGATCTTCGTTTGCGACGGCGGACAGCTGGCGATCAACGGCCAGCTGCCGGAGGAGTACCGGGTTGAGATCGAGCAGCGCCTGGCCCAGGACGGTGGACACCATGAAGCGGGGAAGCGGTGAGGGGGCGCGGGCGGTGCTGACCGACCTGACGATGCCGATCAGCCCGGGTATGCCGTTCAACCCGGACCACTTTCCGCCTGAGATCACTCTCTACGCCGAGATCGACACGCACGGCTGGGAGGCGCGCAAGCTGCTCCTCGATTCTCATCTGGGCACCCACATGGACGCACCGTCCCACTTCGTCCGCGGCGGCATGGCACTCGACCAGATCCCACTCGAGCTATTCGTCGGCGCGGCGCAGGTGGTGCACCTCCCCCACCTGGAGGATGGGGAAGAGATCTCGCCCGGTCACCTGCCGACGCTCACCTCGTCGCGGGTCCTGCTCGCCACCGGATGGTGGCGCGAGTCGGACGACAGCGATCGCTACTTCCAGCACTTTCCGTACCTCGGGGAGGAGGCCGCCGAAACCCTTGTCGCGGCGGGGGTCGGACTCGTCGGCATCGACGGGCCGTCCATCGATTACGACGGCACGACGCACGTCCTGCTCCTCTCCAGCGGCGCGGTCATCGTGGAGAACCTCGTTCGCCTGGACTCGCTCCCGGCCACGTGCTCGGTCTCGGTCATGCCGCTGCCGATAGTCGGCGGCGACGGCTGTCCCGTGCGGGCGATCGCCGAGGCTCCAGAGGCCGTCGTGGGGACGGCGGATCGCGGCGCTACGTGATCAGCTTCTACGACACCTCCACCCTGCCGACGGAGGAGATGCGCGAGGCCATGCGGACGGCACCGCTCGGCGACGACGTGTACGGCCTGGATCCGACAGTGAACGAGCTTGAGGCCCTCGCCGCCGAGACACTCGGCAAGGAGGCGAGCGTGTTCATGACCAGCGGAACGCTGGCGAACCTCGCGGCGCTCCTGGCGCACGTTCGCCGTGGGGACGAGGTCGTCCTCGAGAGGGACGCCCACGTCGTCTACGCCGAAACGGGCGGGATCGCCGCTGTCGCGGGCTGCATGCCGCTCCTCCTCGATGGCGAGCGGGGGGTGATCCGCCGCGAGCTCGTCGAGCCGGTACTGCGCCGGGCGAATGTCCACTATCCGCCAACCTCGCTGATCTGGGTCGAGAACACGCACAATCGCGCGGGGGGCACGATCACGCGCCCCGAGGTCATGGAGGGATTGCGGGAGCTGGCCGATCGGCAGCGCCTGCGCCTTCACGTCGACGGGGCGCGGGTCTTCAACGCGGCGGTTGCGCTCGGGGTCCCGGCCCGTGAGCTCGTAGCCCACGCCGACTCCGTCTCGTTCTCGCTCAGCAAGGGCCTGAGCGCTCCGATCGGCTCGCTCCTTGCGGGAACCACGGATTTCGTCGCCCGTGCCCGGCAAGCGCGAAAGATGCTGGGCGGCGGGATGCGGCAGGCGGGCGTGGTGGCGGCCGCCGGGATCGTCGCGCTGCGATCCGGGATCCACCGGCTCGCCGATGACCACGCCCGGGCGCACGACGTCGCCCACGAGTTATCGGCGATCCCCGGGCTGGCCATCGACCCGAACGACGTCGAGACGAACATGGTGTTCGTCGACACGTCTGGCACCGGCATCCCCGCCGCCGCGGTGGTGCAACGACTGCGCACCGATTACGACATCCGGGCCTCCGCCACGCATCCGTACAGCGTTCGGTTCGTGACGCATCGACAGATCGGCAAGGCGGAGGTCACCGCCCTCGTGGGCGCCTTGACGGAGATTGCGGGCGTTCCACAGCACTCATCGAGTCACCCGTAGCCATGACCAAGATTGATCTCAGCAAGCGCCCTGTCGCCAGTGGCTTGGGTGCAGGGTGAAGGAGCAACCCGTCTCCGATAGCGCCGCCGATCGTCTGCTGTTGCGCTTCGTCACAGGGTCGAGCACCTGGATCTTGCTCATCCTCATCGGCTTGGTCCTCGCCTTCTCCCTGCTGCGCTTCGATCAATTCGCCTCGGTACCGAACTTCCGCAATATCGCCGTGGATGCCTCCGTGCTGCTCGTTCTGGGGGTCGGCGCGACCTACGTGATCATCACAGCCGGCATTGACCTCTCGGTCGGCTCGGTGCTCGTCTTCGCAGGCGTTGTGTCGGCCAAGTTGATGGAGGCTATCGGTGGTGACGGCTGGGGGACGATCGCTCTGGGCCTCGCGGCTAGCCTGGCCGCCGGCCTAGCTTGGGGTTTCCTCAACGGCGTCCTGGTGGCAAAGGCACGTATCCCACCGCTGATCGTCACGTTGGGAACCCTGGGCATGGCTCTCGGTTTCGCCCTCGTGATCACGGATGGAGTAGACGCCCGAGGCGTGCCGGCGAAGCTCGCCGAGGTCGGGACCGGCAATGCCTTCGATGAGATCCCGTACTTGGTAATCATCGCCGCACTCGTCGCAGTCGCTGGCGGCATCGTGCTGGCGGCTACCAGGTTCGGCCGCCACACATACGCCATCGGCTCGAATCAGGAAGCCGCGCGTCGGGCGGGGGTCAACGTTGATCGCCACCTCATAAGGGTCTACTCCCTTGCCAGCACGCTTGCCGGGTTCGCCGGATTCTTGTCCTTGGCCCGCTTTTCGACAACGACGATCGACGGTCACGGGGCGGACAACCTTCAGGCGATCGCTGCTGTGGTGATTGGCGGAACCAGTCTCTTCGGCGGTATCGGCACGATCGTCGGGACCGCCGTCGGAGTGTTCATCCCCGCGGTCTTGCAGAACGGGTTGGTGATCGTGGGTCTACAGCCGTTCTGGCAGCCAATCGCGATTGGGACGGTGTTGATCATTGCCGTGTACTTAGACCAATGGCGGAGGTCGAAATATCGCACGTGACCATTTCAACGACCAGGTAAGCGGCACAGTGGACAATCACTGGAGGTACAACAAGTGAGTGAGAGAAGGCGAAGGTACCCAGCATTTGGCGCTTTGTGCGTTGCCATACTGGTAACAGCTGTCGCGGCGTGCGGTGGCGATGGCGACAATGACGACGGTGGAGGTGGAGGTGGAGGTGGCGACAGCGGCGACCAGTCCTATCAAATGAGTCTCATCACGGGTGCGAAGAACGACGAATTCTTCGCCGCGATGGAATGCGGCGCGAAGACAGCAGCAGACGAGCTCGGCGTGGATCTGAGCGTGCAATCCCCCGCGGAATACGATGCCTCGCAGCAGATCCCGATTCTCAATGCGGAGATAGCCAAGGGTCCTGACGCGATCGTCATCGCGCCTACGGACGACACAGCGCTCATTCCGCCGTTGCGGCAGGCTAAGGGCGACGGTGCGGTGGTGGTCACGGCCGACACCGTCGTGAACGACCCGGAGGTCGCGGTGTCCGAGGTCAGATCTGATTACAAGGCGGCCACCAAGCTGGCGACCGAGCGGCTGAGCGAGCTGATCGGCGGTAAGGGCAAAGTGCTCCTAATCGCCGCGGACCCCGGTATCACGACGCAGGACGATGGCAAGGCGGGCTACGAGGCAGGCGTACAAGCGGAGCCGGGCCTCGAGTCCCTCGGCACGGAGTACGACAGCTTCGACGTCACGAAGACCTCCGCGATCGTCTCGGCCACGCTGGCGAGTGATCCCGATCTTGCCGGCATCATCACGCTCAATGGACCCTCGTCACCCGGTGTCGTCAATTCGCTCGAGCGCGCCGGCAAGCAGGACGACGTGACCTATCTGACGTTCGATGCATTGCCCGTCCAAGTCGAACAGCTCAAGCGCGGTCAAATCACGGAGCTCATCGTCCAGAAGCCGTACGACATGGGTCGGATCGGCGTTGAGAACGCGGTGGCCTCGCTGGATGGCGAGTCGGTCGAGAAGGACGTGCGCACCGACGTCGTGACGGCGACGCCGGATACTGTGGACGATCCGAAGGTGTCCAAGTACCTGTACAAGAGCTGCTGACAGAGCACCAGGGGAGTCGGACCGGGGGAGCGTCGTAATGGCCCTCCCCCGAGCTCCCCGGTCGAGCCGGAGCCGCACGATCAACCTACAGTGAACGAGCAAACAGGAGAAGGCATCAAAGCGCCGCCGCCACAGCCGATACTTGAGGCACGGGATGTTGTCAAGACGTTCGGGCATGTGGAGGCTCTGCGGGGTGTTGATCTCGTCATCGGCCCAGCGGAGATCGTTGCTCTTGTTGGCGACAACGGCGCAGGCAAGAGCACGTTGGTAAAGGTCCTTTCCGGCGTCCTTTCGCCTGATCGGGGGGAGATCTGGTTCAGCGGCCAGCGCCTCGGACATCAGTCTCCCCTCGCCGCACGCGGACTCGGCATCGAGACGGTCTATCAAGACCTTGCGCTCGCGGAGGACCTCTCCCCTCACGCCAACCTCTTCCTAGGCCGCGAGATGCTGCGACCCGGCGTGCTGGGACGGCTTGGCTTCCTCGACAACACGGAGATGCGCAAGCGGGCGAAGGACACCTTCGAAACGCTCGGCGTGGACATGCCGACGATCAATGCGGCTGTCGCCAACCTGTCGGGCGGTCAACGTCAGGCCGTCGCCGTCAGTCGCGCGATGACGTGGGCAAGCAAGGTGGTGTTCATGGACGAGCCGACGGCAGCGCTCGGAGTGATCCAGACACGTACAGTGCTCGATCTGATCCGCCGCGTTCGCGACGCCGGGATCTCAGTCGTACTGATCAGCCACAACCTGCCCGAGGTCCTGCAAACCGCCGATCGCATCGAGGTGCTGCGCCTCGGCCGACGCGTGGCGAGCTTTGCCGCAGCAGACGTCGGCATTGACGAGCTCACTCGCGCGATGACCGGAGCCCTCACCGAGGCTCACGCCTGAGGCGTGTCCTCGCCGGGCGTCTGACCCTCGCCCGGGCAGCTTCGCGCCCGGTCGGCAAGGCCTGAGCGCAGCAGCGACAGGCCGACTAGCGCGAACGTCGTCGATGCTGCCGATCCGACCAGCATCACCGCCCATGAGAAGGGGCCGAGTGAGGCCTCGCTGTAGGGGTCGGAGAGCAGGCCCCAGTTGGGCGCCAGGTGAACAGCGGCGAACGCCGCTGCGATGAAGGCGCCCGCCAGCGCCGCGGCCAGCGGGGCGTGGCGGTCACCGCGGAGCGCCAGCAGCAGCGCCCAGCCGACCGCGAGGCTCTCCACCAGCCCGAGGGCCGCGACGGGCACGGGCAGGGCGCGTCCTTGGAAGGAGAGATGGTCGATCGCGTGGATCGCCTGAAGGCCGAGCATCGCCGTGCTCGCGTACACGAGAGTCGCGATCGGCGCCGACTCGCCCGGTCTCGGGCGCGCGGGGTTGCGGCTCTTGGCGGGGGCCACGGGGTCAGACCGAAGCCTCGACCACGGCCTTGATCTTGTCCGAGAACTTGGGCAGGAGCCGGCGGACATAGCGCGCGACGGTGCCCTCGAGCAGCTTGCCGAGGCCGCGTCCCTCGAGCACGCCGAAGAAGCCGAGCTCGGTGGCGCCGTCAACCGATTTCAGGTCATATCCGCCCTCGCTCACGATCACGGGGCCCTTGGAGATCTCCCGCCAGCGGATCCGGGTCGGGGCGTCGAACCCGGTGATCTCAAAATCGTGCTTGGCCTTCCGGCCCATGTCCCGCGCGACGCTGTGGTAGATCGTTCCGACTCCGGGCTCGCCCTGCCTCGTCTTTGCGATCTCGACGATCCTGTCGCTGAAGAGCCTGTCGTTCTCGCCGTCGGCGAGAAATGCGAACACACTCTCGATCGGCCTATCGATCATGATCGTGCCACTCGTTGCGCCTGGCCATCGGCTGGTTCCTTTCGCTCGGCTCGACGCCGATCTGACGAGGGGCTATACAGCGTACAGGGACGCCGGCGGCCTAGCTCAAGCGCGCCCGGAGCCCATCGAGAAGGACGGCCAAGCCGAACTCGAACCGTGCGTCGGGATCGGGAAGCACCCCGAGCCCGGCGCTCGCGAGCTGCGGCGGAAGCCGATGGTCGGGATCGTGCTCGATCAGCACCGCACCCATCACGAACTGCGCGAGAAGGACATAGCCGCTCGCGGCCGCCGCGTCATCCAGGCCCGCGGCCCGCAGCAGCTCGACCGTGGCGGCCATCAGTGCCGCAGCGGCCGGTCCCTCCGGAGACGGACGCTCGGCCAGCAGCGGCGCAACGCGAGGATGGCGCGCGAAGCACGCGCGGTAGCGCCGCCCGACCTCGAGCAGGGCATCGAACGGCGCCTCGGGAAGATCCGTGCCGTCGATCTCGGCGAGCACCGAATCGAGGACAGCCGTGAGCAGATCGTCCTTGTCGCTCACGTGCCAGTAGATCGCCATCGGCGTGACGCCCAGCCGCGTCGCCAGCGTGCGAACGCTAAACGCATCCAGACCAACGTCATCGATCAGCTCTACCGCAGTATTGACGACCTGCTCACGAGTCAGCGCCCGGCGGGGTTGCTCCACCATCAGCGACACGCTAGTGCCGCTCGGATAGCAGCGCCCGATCGCTTGTGGCCCGGGATGCGGTCGTACGGCAGTTCGAGCCCGATACGCGAGGCCTGGGACGCCGACATACGCGGTTGAACCGATCACCAGCTTCTCGGCGTTGCCGATCGCGTGGGTGGTCAGGTTCCACTGGGCGGCGCCGACCACGACTCGGCGCGCAGATCTGCGGGCTCCCAGCCGCGAGCGGCCGACCCGGCGGTTTTCGGTGCCTGCTAGGCCCTCGCGCGCGCGCGACATACGACGTTGCGCGGGAAAATGCTGCGCGGGAAATTGGCGGCACAGCAGTAGATCCTCCAAGCCGTTCGCTACGGCTGCGCCGGGAGTTCCGGGTCCCGTTCCGCTCGCGCCTGGCCGAGCAGCTCGGCGAGCGCGTCGACGAGCCGGTCGAGCAGCTCGGCTCCGCGAGACGCCGTGGCGGTGCTGGGCGCGCCTATCACGCCGCTGCGGGTAACCGACGGCATGGCGTACTGGAGCACGCGGCCGACCGTGCGGTCCGGCTCGTCCACGGCCCGAGCGGGCCGGACCTGGTCCGCGGCGAGGTGCAGCAGCATCGACGTCTCCGCCTCGTTGGCATGGAAGTCGGCCGCATCCTCGCTATAGCGCGCGGCGATCTCCGGCGTCAGGTCGAAGATCGACACGAACCGCGGCCGCAGGTCGGGCAGCTCGTGGCGGAGCTGAAGGATCGCGCTCTGGCAGGGCGGGCCGTTGGTGGCGTGCCCGTTGACCATTACGAGCTTGCGAAAGCCGGAGGCGTATGTCCACCGGCCGAGGTCGACAAGCAGCGCGATCATCGTGGCTGGCAGCAGGGACAGCGTGCCCGGCCAGCGGTCGGTGTGCCCGAGCGAGCATCCGTACGCGAGCGCGGGCAGGACCACGTCGCCGGTACGCTCGGACGCGGCGAGCGACACGTGTTCGGCCAGCAGCGTGTCGGTTCCCGTGGCCAGATGGGGACCGTGTTGCTCGGTCGCGCCGACCGGCAGGATCGCCAGCTTGCCCTGCGCGGCCGCCGCGCCGATCTCGTCGAGCGTCAACGTCGCCCAGCGCGCCAAGCCGCAGCACCTACCCGATCCCGGTGTACCAGAGCCCGAACATGACGCCGAAGACGCCGAGGCCCGGGATCAGCACGCCGCGGTAGAGGGGCTCGATGATCGGACGGGTCAGAAGCCAGGCGAAGGCCGCCGTGCACGCTGCCATCGAGACGATCGACATCGGCGCGAAGACGCCCAGCGCGAGTACTGCTTCGAGCCGACTCGGGAGCACCGCGATCAGCAGCAGCACGACGGCACCGGTACCGGCCAGGCCGTGCAGCAGGCCGATCCACAGGGCCTGGCTGCGCGTCCGGACCTGGACGTGTCGGTGGCCCGAATCCTCGGCGCGTCGTAGATGGCGCCTCAGGTCGTGACCGTCAGGTTCGTCGTGGTTGTGTGCCGACGTGCGGTAGTCCCCGCGTGCCCACTTGAGGATCACGCGGGCGGCCAACGCCAGGATTACGACCCCGATCGCCTTCTCGGCGGCGCTCTCGAGCCAGACCGGGAGCTCGGTCTTGAAAGCGATCAGCGGGACCCCGACCGCCACCAGCGCGGCGGCGTGGCCCACTCCCCACCACGCACCGAGGCGCGCCGCGCGGCGGGTGTCGCCGTCGTCCGCCGCCACCAGCGATGTGACCGCGACGAGGTGGTCGGGGTCCGAAGCGTGGCGCAGGCCGAGCAGGAAGGCGATGCCGAGCGCCACCAGCAGCGGGGCGCCGTCGAACAGTCCCGTGAGGAAGCGGTCGACCGCCTCGACGGGCTGGAAGAGGAAGTCGAAGCTCATGCCTCACCCCCATCGGTGCCTTCGGCCTCTCGCCGCTCGTGGTCCTTGCGTTCGCGCTCCTGGCGTGTCGGGCGGCTGCCGAGGTGTCCCTCCTCCACGAGCGTGCCGAGCACGTCCATGATCGCACGGGCACCCAGCTGGGCCGTCATGTCCGAGACGTCGTAGGGCGGGGCGATCTCCACGACCTCCATGCCGCAGATCCCCTCGCGAGCGACCATGCGCAGCGCCTTGAGCGCCTCGCGCGGAAGCAGGCCGCCCGGCTCGGGCGAACCAGTCCCCGGCACGAAGCCCGCGTCGATCGAGTCGATGTCGAACGACAGAAAGACCGCCTCGGCGTCCTTCCACGCACACTCGAGCGCCACCTCGACAGCCTTCTCCACGCCCAGCTCCTCGACGTCGGAGATCGTGATCACCGTCGAACCCCGCTCGCGCGCGACCTTCATCCCGGGCCGCGACCCGTACCACCCGCCGATGCCCATCTGCACCAAGTTGGTGGGCGGAGCGTTCGGGATGTTGGAGGCATGGAACCACGGGGTGGTGTGCATGCGCTCGTCCATGTCGCGCTCCTGCATGTCGATGTGGCGGTCGAGGTGGATGATCCCGACCTTGCCCCCGATGTGGGGGGCAATGGCGCGCACGTCGGGGTAGCCGATCGAGTGGTCGCCGCCGATCACGACCGGGAAGACGCCCTGACCATGGATGTAGGACACCGCCATGTCGATCTGGTCGAACGACTTCTCGATATTCGAAGGGATCACGAAGATGTCGCCCGCGTCGCAGAGGTTCAGCTCCTCGTAGAGGTCGACGCCCATGTCGGCGTTGTAGGAGTCGTATAGCGCTGAGATGCGGCGCACAGCCTGGGGGCCGAAGCGGCAACCCGCGCGGTAGGTCGTGCCCATGTCGAACGGAGCGCCCACCACCGCGACGTCGTACTTCCCGACGTCGCGGATGTTCTCGCAGTAGGGCGCCTTGGTGAACGTGTTGATTCCCGCGAACGCCGGCTGCTGGCCGCGGGCGAACAGCGATATCGTGCGGTCCTGCACCGACGGTGCCGCCTCCAACCCCAGATCGAGCCCGCGCTCCAACTGCACCCGAGTCCTGCGGTCGGTGATGTCCTTCAGCCGCTTCAGCACCTGCATCCCGCGCAGGCTGCCGCGGTCGAAGTGGCCGCCACCCTTGCCGTGATCGTGAAACATGCCCATGCGGATCCTCTCGGTGGTTGTCAGCTCATGAACAGGCGCACCTCGCGGTACGCGTGGCGAGCGGCGTGTATCTCGAGCTCGGGCAGCGTCGCTCGCATGTCCTCGAGACTCACGCCGGCCGCCGTCGCGGCGCAGTCCTCCAGGTCTGGCCCCAGCTCGTAGAGCAGCGCCTGACTGCGCGTCGTGCCAAGCCGTCCCAGACGCACCGCGGCCGACAGCATCGCTGCCGCGTGGCCGCGGACGGCAATCAGGACCGTCTCGTCGCGCGCAATTCCCATCCCCGCGCCGACGGCCCCTTCGACCACCGCGAGATTCCCCGGCCGAGCACCCTCTTCGATCTCCACCGTCAGGCGCTCGACGACCTCGCCGATTCCCAGTTGGCCTGCCAGGAGGGCGAGCTGCCTCCCGCAGAGCGTTGACGCGTTGCGCGCGGACTCGTTGAGCTTGCGCGCGGTCAGCGCGGCGTCGATCTGTTGCAGTCCGCCCATGTCGCCGCGCGAGGCGGCCGCATGGGCCAGCGCCACCGCCGCACCATCGAGGGTCGCGATCGAGGCGGCGAGCGTGCTTCGCACCAGCTCGCACAGGTCGTCGGGTTGGCTCTCCGGGTGGGCTTCCAACCAGGCCTCGACTCCGTAAGAGTGCGCAAAGCGACCGATCGGCAGCGTCCCGTCCGCGACCTGCAACGCCCGCAGGAAGGCCGTGCCCTCACCCATGTGCGTGAGCGATGGACGGCGGTCGATCGCAGGCGAAGGGTACGGAGGCGACCGAGATCTGCGCCCCCGCCAGGTCCAGCGCTTGGGCGGCACGAAGCATCAGCTCGGGCGTGGTCGCAATCCGCACGCGGATCTCGTTCCCGGCTGTCTCCACAAGCAGGTGCTGGTTGCCGGCCCAGTGCCCGACCCGCGCCGCCTGCCCAAGCGCGAGCTCTCGAGGCAGGTCGGGGTCGAGGCACACCACGAGCGCCGGCTCCATCGCGCGCTCGACCACGATGATGGTCTCGCCGTCGTCGTGGAGGACGGCGCGAGCATGCAAAAAGGATCCGCGCGCCAGGTCGAGCGCGACGCTGGTGCCCTCCGCCGTAACGCATCTCAGGCGACGGCGTCGGGCTTCGTCGGACGCCACCGCAAGGGGGTCGCGGCGGCGCCCGACGAA
>JACCSF010000031.1 GCA_013813135.1 Thermoleophilaceae bacterium
TAGGGCAGGTGCTCGTTGGCGCGCTCCTCCCACCCGGTTGCCCACACGAGCTCGAAGCCTTCCGCTAGCCTGACGAGGCGTTCCCCGACAGCCGCGGGGATGCAGTGGGCGACGCCGTCGATCCAATGCAGGGGCCCGGGGAGCTGTCCCACATCTGGGGCGAATCCGAACAGGCTGATCACTCCGTCGACGTCGACGAAGAGGATCGGCAGTTTTGTCTCGTTCGTTACCAAGGTGTGGTGTGGCGCTTACGTGGGCACCCTAGGCTGACTGAGGGCCAAGCTTTTGTCTTAAGGCGGAAGGCGCGGGGGCCGATAGCTCGAAGAGAGCCTTGGGACGCCGCCTTCATACCCGACTTCATCTCTCTTAGTTGACTATCCAACTCGGAATCCTTCTTTCCCTGCTGTGCGCCCTCGCGACGAACGTGGGCTTCCTGCTGAAGCACCGCGGGGCGAATGCCGCTCCCGACGTGTCGCTGAAGCATCCGCTGTGCAGCGCGATCGGCCTGTTCCGCTCCAAGTGGTTCGCGCTCGGGATGGTCGTCGCGCTCGTGGCATGGTCTCTCCACGTCGCCGCCCTAGCACTCGCGCCGCTGTCGCTGGTCCAGGCCGTCATCTCCGGGGGGCTCGTGTTCCTCACGGTGCTGGCCGAGCGGTTCTTCGGGTTCACCGTCGGCACACGTCAGTGGGCCGGTGTCGGCCTCACGGCCCTCGGCCTCGTGCTGCTCGCCGCCACGCTTCCGCACGGCGGCGGGGCGCACTCGAACTACTCGATGGCCGCCATGATCGCATTCGAGTCGGCTCTCTTGGTGATCGGCACCTTGCTCGTGCTGTCGCCCAAGCTCGGCTCGCACGAGCACCACGGCGTGATGCTCGGCATGGCGGCCGGCATTCTCTTCGGGGTGTCCGATGTCGCCATCAAGGCGCTCACCGGGCCGGTCGGCGACGTGGGCGTTGCCGGACTGGTCTCGCCCTGGCTGCTCACCTGCATTCTCGCCTCCGTGATCGCCTTCTTCGCCTGTGCGCGCGGGCTCCAGAAGGGCGAGGCGGTCCCTGTCATCACGCTGACCAGCGCCGCGGCCAACGTGACGGCGATCAGCGGCGGCATCCTCGTCTTCGGCGACCCGATGCCCAGCGACCCTGTCGGGATCGTGCTGCAGAGCTTCGCCTTCGTGCTGGTGATCGTCGCGGCGGCGCTCACGCCCGCCCCCCTGCGGGCGGCTCGCGCCGAGGCGTAGCGCGCCGCTGCTAGCATCACCCGCCGCATGCCTAGCATCAACCAGCTGGTCCGCAAGGGCCGTACCAAGCCCAAGAAGAAGGTCGCCACGCCCGGCCTGAAGTCCGGCCAGGGGCGCAAGAAGCGCATCGCCGCTCCGCAGCGTCGGGGCGTGTGCACGCGCGTCTACACCACCACCCCGAAGAAGCCGAACTCGGCCCTGCGCAAGGTCGCGCGCGTGCGGCTGACCAACGGCATGGAGGTCACCTCCTACATCCCGGGCGAGGGCCACAACCTGCAGGAGCACTCCGTGGTGCTCGTGCGCGGCGGTCGCGTCAAGGATCTGCCGGGCGTGCGCTACAAGGTCGTGCGCGGCACGCTCGACGCGGCCGGAGTGTCGGACCGCAAGAAGGCCCGCTCGCAGTACGGGGCGAAGGCCCGCTAGCGATGCCGCGCCGCGCCGCCGCCGCCATCCGGCCGATCGAGCCCGACCCCATGTACGGGTCGAAGCTGGTCCAGCAGGTCATCAACAAGGTGATGGTGGACGGCAAGAAGTCCACGGCCGAGCAAATCGTCTACGACGCGCTGGAGATGCTCTCGAAGCGGACCAACAACGAGCCGGTGCCGGCGCTCGAGGAGTCGATCAAGATCCTCACCCCGACGCTCGAGGTGCGCTCCCGCCGTGTCGGCGGCGCCACTTACCAGGTGCCGGTCGAGGTGCCCCAGCGCCGAGCCCGCACGCTCGCGGTGCGCTGGCTCGTCGAGTTCTCCCGCCAGCGGCGCGAGAAGTCGATGGCCGAGCGGCTCGCCGGAGAGCTCGGCGACGCTCAGTCCCAGCAGGGCGCGGCCTACAAGCGCAAGGACGACATCTTCCGCATGGCGCAGGCCAACAAGGCCTTCGCCCACTACCGCTGGTAGCGCCCTCGGCCGCCGCTCGGAAGGCTGCGGGCGAGCGAGTGCGGTTGAGCTTTCCGGTCTGTATGACCGGAAACGTCACGATCACTCGGCGTACCCTTCCTTGGGTGCCTCTGTACGAGTTCGACTGCGACGCTTGCGGCGCCCGTTTCGAGGAGCTCGTGCCGCCGGGCGCCACGGCGCCCTGCCCCGCTTGTGGCGGGGAGCGAGTGAGACGCGTCTTCTCCCGGATCGCCGAGCCCGGCCTCCCCGCCGGCCTTCAAGGCAAGGCGGCCAAGGAGTCGAACGCGCGCCGCGGGGAGCGCGAGGCGCAGAGGAAGGACCGCTTCGTGGCCGAGCGCAAGCGCGAGCGGGGCCAGGGACCGCCCGGCGGCTGATCCGTCCGGGCGCGTGGTTACTCGCGCGCGAGTAACCGTAGGCCGCCGGAGGCTATCGCCAGCACGCCGGCGACGATCTCGAAGGTGAGGCCGATCCCGGCCTGGCCGCGAGCCCCCTCGAAGCTGCTTCCGAGTGCTCCAGTCTCGTCGGTCACCGGCAGGTCCACGAACAGCGACCAGGCCAGCACCGCCACGCCGATCCCAACCAGGGCCACCGCCGCCGGCCGGGAGCCGCCTATGCCCGCGCCCCACGCCATCGCGCCCACGAACAGCGCGACCAGCAGCAGCGCCCCGCCGTTGCGCTCGAAGCCGCTCAGCTCGCAGCGGTCGGCGAGCTCGGGCTCGGTGTCCTGGATCACCTCGCAGGAACCCGAAGCGACGTCGACCGAGGCGACCGTCGAGAACTCGGTCGCCACCAACAGCACGGCGGCCACCAGCGCGGCGGCCGTGATGCCGATGCCAAGCGGGGTTGCGCCCCGAAAAACGCCCGTGAAGACGGTCGATCGCCTGCTACCATCACGGGTCGTTTCGCGGGCAATCCTCCGTTGCTCGCGATCTCGCTCCGGCACGTGGTTCTCAGCCAAGTGCGGTGCGGTAATCCACGTCGATGGACACCCCTACGACATAGAGCACTTCCGGGCGAGCACAGAACGCAGCACCGGGCCCGGATTGGGCCTTTTTTCTGCTCGGAAACGGATACAAATCAGGACAGGTCATGGCACGCAAGGTCACACTCGAGAAAACGCGCAACATCGGGATCATGGCGCACATCGACGCCGGTAAGACGACGACGACCGAGCGCATCCTTTTCTACACCGGACGCACCCACAAGATGGGCGAGGTCCACGAGGGCGCTGCCGTGATGGACTGGATGGAGCAGGAGCAGGAGCGCGGCATCACGATCACCTCCGCCGCCACCACCGCGTCCTGGCGCGACCACCGCATCAACATCCTCGATACGCCAGGCCACGTCGACTTCACCGTCGAGGTCGAGCGCTCGCTGCGCGTCCTCGACGGCGCCGTGGCGGTGTTCGACTCGGTCGCCGGCGTGGAGCCTCAGTCGGAGACCGTATGGCGACAGGCCGACAAGTACCGCGTGCCGCGCATCGCCTTCATCAACAAGATGGATCGCATCGGCGCCAACTTCGACGGCTCGGTCCAGACGATGATCGAGCGCCTCGGGGCCAACCCCGTGCCGGTGCAGCTGCCGATCGGAGCAGAGGCCGAGTTCACCGGGGTCGTGGACCTCGTGAACATGACGGCGATCGTCTACAAGGACGATCTCGGCCAGGACTGGGAGGTCACTAACATCCCGGCGGAGCTCCAGGACGCCGCCCACCGGGCGCGCACGGAGCTGATCGAGGCCGTAGCCGAGTATGACGACAAGCTGATGGAGGACTACCTCGAGGAGAAGCCGATCGAGGCCGGCCGCCTGATCGCCGACATCCGCAAGGCGACGCTCGACATCTCCATGACCCCGGTGCTGTGCGGTTCCGCCTTCAAGAACAAGGGCGTGCAGCCCCTGCTCGACGCGGTCATCGACTACCTCCCGAGCCCGCTCGACGTGCCGCCGATGGAGGGCCTCGAGGGCTCCCAGACCCAGAACGGCGACGGCACCATGGTCATCCGCAAGCCCTCCGACGACGAGCCTTTCTCGGCGCTCGCCTTCAAGGTCATGGCCGACCCCTACGTCGGCAAGCTCACCTACTTCCGCGTCTACTCCGGCAAGCTCCAGGCCGGCGGCCGCGTGCTCAATTCGGTCACCGGCCGCACCGAGCGCGTCGGGCGCATCCTGATGATGCACGCCAACCACCGCGAGGAGGTCGACGAGGTGTACGCGGGCGACATCGCCGCCGGGGTCGGCCTCAAGCAGACCTCCACCGGCGACACGCTCGCCGCGCCCGACGCCCCGGTTGTGCTCGAGGCGATGCAGTTCCCCGACCCCGTCGTGCATCTCTCGATCGAGCCGAAGACCAAGGTCGACCAGGAGAAGCTCTCGGGCGCGCTGCAGCGGCTCGGCGAGGAGGACCCCACCTTCCAGGTGCGCTCCGACGAGGAGACCGGCCAGACCGTGATCTCCGGCATGGGCGAGCTGCACCTCGAGGTGATCGTCGACCGACTCAAGCGCGAGTTCAAGGTCGAGGCGGCCGTCGGCCGCCCGCAGGTCGCCTATCGCGAGACCGTGCGGGGCACCGTCGAGAAGGTCGAGGGCAAGTTCATCCGCCAGACCGGCGGCTCGGGCCAGTACGGCGTGGTCTACATCAACCTCGAGCCGGCCCCCGGTGAGGGCTTCGACTTCGTCAACAAGGTCAAGGGCGGCAACGTGCCGTCGGAGTTCATCCCGGCAGTCGAAAAGGGCATCGAGGAGGCGCTCGAGTCGGGCGTCAAGGCGGGCTATCCGATGGTCGACGTGCGCGCCACCCTCACCGATGGCAAGTACCACGACACCGATTCCTCTGAGATCGCCTTCAAGATCGCCGGCTCGCTGGCGCTGAAGGAGGCCGCCCGCCGGGCCAAGCCCGTGCTGCTGGAGCCGATCATGGCCGTCGAGGTGGTCACGCCCAAGGACTTCATCGGGGACGTGATCGGCGACCTGTCACGCCGCCGCGGGCACGTCGAGGGCCAGGAGCCACGCGGCAACGCGATCGCCGTCAAGGCGAGCGTGCCGCTGTCGGCGATGTTCGGCTATGCGACCGACCTGCGATCCTCAACACAGGGGCGGGCCACCTACACGATGCAGTTCGACCGCTACGACGAGGTCCCCCCGAGCATCGCGGAGGAGATCGTCGAGCACCGCACCGGCGAGCCGGTCGGAGCCAGCGCGTAGTGCGCAAGCAGCCGGCTCGGCCGGCTGCGGGCGGATTGGCATAAGGAGTATGTTTCGCAAGTTCGGGCCCGGCCCGAAGAAGACTTTTTAGAAAGGGGTAGTTCGGAGTGGCGAAGGAGAAGTTCGAGCGCAATAAGCCGCATGTCAACGTCGGCACCATCGGTCACATCGACCACGGCAAGACGACGCTGACGGCGGCGATCACAAAGGTCCTTGCCGAGAAGGTCGGCGGGCAGGCGAAGAGCTTCGAGGAGATCGACAACGCTCCTGAGGAGAAGGAGCGCGGCATCACGATCGCCACCTCGCACGTGGAGTACGAGACGGAGAACCGCCACTACGCCCACGTCGACTGTCCCGGTCACGCGGACTACATCAAGAACATGATCACGGGCGCCGCCCAGATGGACGGCGCGATTCTGGTCGTGTCGGCCGCCGACGGCCCGATGCCCCAGACGCGCGAGCACATCCTGCTCGCCCGCCAGGTTGGCGTCCCCTACATCGTCGTGTTCCTCAACAAGGTCGACATGGTCGACGACGAGGAGCTGCTCGAGCTCGTCGAGGTGGAGGTGCGCGAGCTGCTCTCCGAGTACGAGTTCCCGGGCGACGACATCCCGTTCGTCACCGGCTCGGCGCTGAAGGCGCTCGAGGGCGACGAGGGGCACGTGGAGAAGATCCTCGAGCTGGCCGGGCACCTCGACTCCTACATCCCAGAGCCGGAGCGCCCGCTCGACAAGCCGTTCCTGATGCCGGTCGAGGACGTCTTCTCGATCACCGGCCGCGGCACCGTTGCCACGGGCCGCATCGAGCAGGGCATCGTGCACACGGGCGACACGGTCGAGATCGTCGGCATCCAGGACGCGACGAAGAACACCGTCGTGACCGGCGTCGAGATGTTCCGCAAGATCCTCGACGAGGGTCAGGCGGGCGACAACGTCGGCTGCCTGCTGCGCGGCGTCGGGCGTGAGGAGATCGAGCGTGGGCAGGTGCTCTGCAAGCCGGGCTCGATTACGCCGCACACCAAGTTCAAGGCCCAGGTCTACTGCCTCAAGAAGGAGGAGGGTGGCCGTCACACCCCGTTCTTCAATGGCTACCGGCCGCAGTTCTACTTCCGCACGACCGACGTGACCGGGGTGGCGAACCTGCCCGAGGGCACCGAGATGGTCATGCCGGGAGACAACGTCGAGATGACCGTGGAGCTGATCCAGCCCATCGCTATGGATGAGGGGCTGCGCTTCGCGATCCGAGAGGGCGGCCGCACGGTCGGCTCGGGGGTGGTCACAGAAGTAGTCGAGTAGGGGCACCTCCGACAGAGGACCTACACGGGGGCGGGCAGAAGCTAGGTCCGCCCCCGAATCTGTCTCACACCATGGCAACACTCACGCAGAACAAGATCCGCATCCGGCTCAAGGCCTACGACCACTTGGCGATCGAGACGGCTGCCAAGGAGATCGTTGAGACGGCCACGCGCACCGGCGCGTCGGTGTCCGGTCCCGTGCCGCTCCCCACCGAGAAGAACGTCTACTGCGTGATCCGCGGGCCGTTCAAGGACAAGGACTCGCGGGAGCACTTCGAGATCCGCACGCACAAGCGGCTGATCGACATCCTTCAGCCCACGCCGAAGACGGTGGACTCGCTCCAGCGTCTCGATCATCTCCCGGCGGGCGTCGACATCCAGATCCAGCTGGTGTAGCGCGATGGCTGGGCTATTGGGACGGAAAATCGGCATGACGCAGGTCTTCGACCCCGACGACGGGCACGTCGAGCGCGTGACCGTCATCGAGGCAGGCCCCTGCTTCGTGACCGGCATCCGCCGGGCGGAACGCGACGGCTACGACGCCGTGCAGCTGGCCTTCGGTGAGACCACCGAGAAGCACCTCAACAAGCCGAAGCTCGGCCTGCTCAAGAAGGCGGGCGTCGGCAACCTGCGCCACCTGCGCGAGTTCCACGGCCAGCCGGGCTCGTTCGGCGGCGAGGCAGAGCTCGAGGTCGGCGCCGAGTTGAAGGTCGACGCGGTCTTCGAGAAAGGGCAGACGGTCAAGGTCTCCGGCGTCTCGAAGGGCAAGGGCTTCGCCGGCACCATCAAGCGCCACAACTTCCACCGCGGCCCCGTCTCGCACGGCTCGCACAACGTGCGCGCGCCGGGCTCGATCGGCGCCTCCGCCGACCCGGCGCGGGTGTTCAAGGGCATCCGCGGGCCCGGGCAGATGGGCAACAAGCGCGTGACTCAGCGCGGGCTCGAGGTCGTCGATGTCCGCGCCGAGGCGAACCTGCTGCTGGTGCGGGGCTCGGTGCCCGGACCCAGGGGCTCGGTCGTCGAGATCCGGAGCGAGGGCTGAGGTGGCCGCCGCCAAGTACATAGGCGGAGGCTCCGGCTCGCTCGACCTGGACGACGCCGTGTTCGGCGAGCGCTTCCACGGCTCGATCGTGCACGAGGCCGTGCGCGCCGAGCTGGCCGCGCGCCGCCGCGGCACCGCCTCCACCCAGACGCGTGGCGAGGTCTCGATGACCGGCGCCAAGGCCTGGCGCCAGAAGGGCACCGGCCGAGCGCGGGTGGGAGCGCTGTCCACGCCCAACCGCGTGGGCGGCGGCGTGGCCTTCGGGCCCAAGCCGCGCGCTTACACGGTCAAGGTCAATCGCAAGGCTCGCCGCCGCGCACTGCGCGCCGCGCTGTCGGTGCACGCCGAGCGCGGCTCGATTGCCGCGATCGATCCCTCCAGGTTCGACACCCCTTCCACCAGGGCCGCCGCGGCGGCCCTGGCCGGGTTCGACGGGGAGGGCAACGTGCTGCTTGTGCTCACCGACGGCGAGGAGAACTGCCTCAAGTCGTTCCGCAACCTCGCCGGGGTGTCCGTCCTGCACGCCGAACAGGTGGGCGTGGCCGACGTGATCGGCGCCGGGCGCATCGTGGTGTCGGAGGCGGCGCTCGCCCGGGTGACCGAGAAGGCGGTGGCCAAGTGAACGCCCGCCAGGTGATCGTGCGGCCCGTCATCTCCGAGAAGAGCTACGCCCTGCTTGCGGCCAACAAGTACACGTTCCGCGTTTTCGACGGCGCGAACAAGACGCAGGTGCGCCAGGCGGTCGAGGAGATCTTCGGCGTACGGGTGACCGGCGTGCGCACGGCCTGGGTCAAGCCCAAGCCGAAGCGCCGCGGCTTCACCAAAGGGCAGCGCCGCCGCTGGAAGAAGGCGATCGTGACGCTGCACCCAGAGGATTCGATCGAGCTCTTCGAGGGCCAGGAGGCGTAGACATGGCGATCAAGAAGTACAAGCCGACGTCGCCGGGCCGCCGTTTTGCGACCTATCTCCAGCACGAGGCGGTCACCAAGACCGAGCCGGAGAAGGCGCTGACAGAGGGCCTGCGCAAGTCGGGCGGGCGCAACGCGCACGGCCGGGTGACCTCGCGCCACCGCGGCGGCGGGGCCAAGCGCCGCTACCGCAAGATCGACTTCAAGCGCCGCAAGGACGGCGTGCCGGCGAAGGTCGCCGCGATCGAGTACGACCCGAACCGGTCGGCGCACATCGCGCTGCTTCACTACGCCGACGGCGAGAAGAGCTACATCCTCGCTCCGGCGCGGATGCCGGTCGGCACCATCGTGGCGTCCGGTCCGGGAGCCGACATCGCGCCCGGCAACTGCCTGCCGCTGGCCAACATCCCGACCGGCACGACCGTGCACAACGTCGAGCTGACCCCCGGACGCGGCGGTCAGCTCGCCCGCAGCGCCGGCACGTCGATCCAGCTGGTCGCCAAGGAGGGTCGCTACGCCACGCTGCGGCTGCCCTCGGGCGAGGTGCGCCTGGTGCTGATCGAGTCCCGCGCGACGATCGGGGTGCTCGGCAACGCCGAGCACGAGCTGGTCGACTCGGGCAAGGCGGGGCGCTCGCGCCACCGCGGCAAGCGCCCGCAGACCCGCGGCGTGGCCATGAACCCGGTCGACCACCCGCACGGCGGCGGCGAGGCGCACCACACCCCCGGCGGCCATCCGGTCACCCCGTGGGGCGTGCCGACGCTCGGCTACCGCACGCGCAAGAAGCGCAAGGTGTCCGACAAGTTCATCGTTCGCGGCCGCCGACGCGGCAAGAAGGGTCGGAGGTAGGCATGTCCCGCTCGTCCAAGAAGGGCCCGTTCATCGAGGAGCGCCTGCTGCGGCGCGTCGAGGCCATGAACGCCTCCGGCGACAGGCAGATGGTCAAGACCTGGTCGCGCACGTCGGTGATCTTTCCCGAGATGGTCGGTCACACGATCGCCGTCCACGACGGGCGCAAGCACGTGCCGGTGTTCGTCTCCGAGTCGATGGTCGGCCACAAGCTCGGCGAGTTCGCACCCACGCGCGTCTTCCGCGGCCACGCCGGCAGCGACAGGGTGAGGATGCGGTGAGTCCCGAGCGGCAGAAGCCGAACCCTGCGCAGCCGGCCGAGCCGGCTGCTTCGGGCCAGGCACCCGAGGGGGGCTGGAGCTCCCTCAAGGTCGACGAGCTCAAGGAGCAGCTCGAGGCTCGCGGCTTGCCGAAGTCGGGCAAGAAGGACGAGCTGATCGCGCGGCTGGAGGAGGACGGCGCGCCCGAGGCCGCTGAGCAGGAGGAGGCTGAGCCTTCGAAGCGCGCCCGCCGCCGTGGCTCCGCCGAGACTTCGACCGAGCCGCGCAAAGCCGCGCCGCGCCAGCCCGACGGCGACCTGATCGTGCGCGCCCGCTCGCGCTACGTGCGCAGCGCCCCCCGCAAGGCGCGCCTGGTGATGGACAACATCCGCGGCAAGGAGGTCGAGCAGGCGCGCGCCATTCTCACGCACGCGCCGCGCGCCGTTGCCGAGGACATCCTCAAGCTGCTGAACTCGGCGGTCGCAAACGCCGAGTCGGCCTACGAGCTCGGGCCGGACGAGCTGCGGATCGTGAAGGCCGTCGTCGACGAGGGCCCCACGATCAAGCGCTTCCGGCCGCGGGCGCTCGGGCGCGCGACCCCGATCAAGAAGCGCACGAGCCACATGACCATCGAACTTACGACCACAGCGAACGGGAGGTAGCCGCCATGGGCCAGAAGGTTCATCCGGAAGCTCTTCGGGTCGGCTACATCCACGACTGGAAGTCGACCTGGTTCAACGAGAAGGAGTTCTCCGATTACTTGATGGAGGACATCGGCATTCGCGACCACATCGAGAACAAGCTCGCGCACGCCGGCCTTTCCACGATCACGATCAAGAAGAACAAGAACGAGGTCGAGGTCAACATCCACACGGCTCGGCCGGGGATCGTGATCGGCAAGTCGGGTTCGGAGGTGGACGCCCTGCGCAAGGAGCTCCACCGCATGACCGGCAAGGCCGTCAAGGTCAACATCCTCGAGATCAAGCGCCCCGAGCTCGACGCGAAGCTGGTGGCCCAGTCGATCGCCGAGCAGCTCCAGAACCGCGTGGCGTTCCGCCGCGCCATGAAGCGCGCGCTCACCAGCGCCATGCGCTCGGGCGCCAAGGGCGTGAAGATCCAGGTGTCCGGCCGCCTCGGCGGCGCGGAGATGGCGCGCACCGAGGGCTACTCGGACGGCCGAGTGCCGCTGCACACGCTGCGTGCCGACATCGACTACGGCTTCTACGAGGCCCGCACCACCTTCGGCCGCATCGGCGTGAAGGTGTGGATCAACAAGGGCGAGATCATGCCCAAGGGCTTCGCGCAGGACCTGACCGAGCTAGAGGCGCCGCAGGCCGTTGGACCGGGGGGCGGAAGCGGCCCGGGCGGTGCCGGACGCGGGCCGGGCGGTGCCGGTCG
>JACCSF010000040.1 GCA_013813135.1 Thermoleophilaceae bacterium
TCGGGGTATGAAACTGTCGCGCGGAGGTTGCTGTCCGGGTTTGGCCGTAGGTTCGGTTGACCGGGACAGGGGCTTTCTGGGGAACGCAGGCTGGGCAGGCCGGTTTTTGCGCGATGGGCTGTGAGCCCGACTTTTCGGTGGCCGCCCCTGCGACCGGCCCGGTTGTGCTGTGAGCACGAATCCGTCTGTGTCGTTTGCCCACCGGTTCCCTCTGATCGGCGACGAGGGAAGGGGGAACGGGTGAGGAGCATCGGGTTGGACGTCCACCGCGATTTCTGTGAGGTCGCGATCGTCGAGGCTGGTGAGGTCCGGTCGGCAGGGCGAATCGAGACGACGCCGGCGGCGCTCGAGCTGTTCGCGCAGAGCCTGTGCTCGGCCGATCGGGTCGCGCTCGAGGTGACCGGCAACGCATGGGAGGTCGCACGGATCCTCGAGCCGCACGTTGCGCAGGTGTTGGTCGTCCACCCGGGCGACACGGGGATCCGCCAGGCGCGCGCGAAGACCGATCGGCTCGATGCTCGCGCGCTCGCGAAGCTGTTGGCGGCGGGCTCGCTCGACGGGCTCTGGATGCCCGACGAGGTGACGCGGGTGTTGCGGCGGCGACTGGCGCGACGCAGCCAACTCGTCAAGGCAAGGACTCGGGCGAAGAATGAGTGCCACGCCGCGCTGGTCCGGCGGCTGATCACGAAGCCCGCGGTCAGCGACCTGTTCGGCATCGCCGGGCGGCGCTGGCTCGAGGAGCTCGAGCTGCCGGTCGAGGAGCGCGAGACGATCGATGGCTGCCTGCGCCAGATTGACTTCCTCGACCGCGAGATCGCAGTGCTCGAAGAGGCGATCGCCAAGGACGCTCTGACCTCGCCACAGATCAGGCGGCTGATGACGGTCCCGGGCGTGAACGTGATCGTCGCGGCGACGTTCCTCGCCGCCGTCGGCGATGTCAGCCGCTTCCCCAGTCAGCGCCAGCTGGTGGGCTACCTCGGACTCGACCCGCGCGTCCGCCAGTCAGGCAGCACGCCTGCGACGCACGGCCGAATTTCGAAGCAGGGTTCCGCGTCGGCCAGGCACGCGCTCGTCGAGGCCGCTTGGAGCGTCGTCCGCCAACCCGGTCCGCTGCATGCGTTCTACCAGCGCATCCGCGCTCGCCGCGGCCACCAGGTCGCCGTCGTCGCGACAGCGCGCAAGCTCGCCTGCCTGTTCTGGTGCATGCTCACCCGCGACCAGGACTACGCGTTCGGGCAGCCGTCGCTGACCAAGAAGAAGCTGCGCCGGCTGGAGCTGCAAGCCGGCGCTCCACGAGGCAAACTCAAGCCCGGGATCTGGGCCGCGAACAACGCCATGCGCACGGCCGAGCGCGAACTCGCCCACCAAGCCGAAGTCGCCTACCAACGCACCGTCGCCGACTGGCAAGCAAACTCGGCGGGGAAGGGCGCGAGCGCGACACCGGGACGCGCATCACAAAGGCCCTCGAAGGGCAAGCAGCGCGGCAAGGCATCAGTCCCAGACCCTGCGCTTTAGCTCGTCGTCGCCCGCGCCCACACGAACTGTTGCAAGGAGCGAAGTCCAAGTCCAGACCCACTTGACTTTCATCCGTCGCGCGCAAAGCAGCACTCGAGCAGGGCGGCACCTTCGCATGGAAAGCGGAAGCGAAGCCCGCCGAGTGTCGCGCCTCGCCAGCTCCCAGTCCGTGCGAAAGCAGAGGTGGGGAGGCGATGAGATGTCTTCAGCGGTGCTTGCGTCGGAGCCGACGCAGGTGGAACGCCGCGGCCTGCCGCAGCTCGGGTGCGCGCTCCGGGGCTCCTCCAGCACCAGGCCGCCACACAGCAACTACGCACGTCGCGGAGGATGCCCAGCAGGCTCCGATCGACGCGGGGGAAAGCCTCGAGGGCTTCGTTCGGGAGCCCGGTCAGGTCCCATTCGACCGGCCCCATGCAGGCGGCCTCGAAATCGACCCAGCGGGGACCCTCCGCGGCGGCGAGGAGATTGCCGAGATGGACCTCGCCGTGCAGCGCGCGCACCCTGAGGGGCGTAGCGGCGAGCGTGGCCGAGAGTTTCTTGTGAAGGTCGGTAAGGAACGCGCGATCGCTGGCCGCCAGGGCGGGCAGCGGCTCCCCGACGAGGATGGCGCCCGCGTGCTCGACCTGAGCCGTGAACGGGGGCAGCTCGTTGGGGTAGCCACTGAGCGCATCGTGCAGGGCGGCGAGGCTGTAGCCAGCGGCGTGGCCGTCGGGCTCGGCGTTCGCGTCGTGCGGGCAGTAGCGCCAAAACGCAAGCTTCAGTCCATCGGTGCTGTGAGGACCAGCGGGAAGGATCGTCGCCGGTGGGACCGTCGGCGCGTTCCGGCTGGCGAGGAAACGGCCGATGGCGAGCTCACGAGCGATCGATGCTGCTCCCTGCCGGCGGTGCGAAGTCTCCGCGACCTTTGCGACGACCGGGGTGGGAGCGAGGTGAACCACGACGTTGTTGGAGCAATGCAGGACGCTTGGTTGCGCGACCACGACGCCATGGTTGGTGGCGATCGCGACTGCCGCGTCTACGGCGCGATCGACGCGGCTCCCGCCGGCGCTCATCCCGGCGCCCGCCGCAGAGGGACGCGTGCCGCAGTCGGCTCCCGGCTCGGCTTGCATGCGATAGGACGCTAGCTCGCAGCGGTGCAATTTGGCCGCCGCCATCGACTTGCCACTCCGGGGGCGCGCGGGGTCTACGCGCCGCATCGCGGGTGCCGACGGCGTAAAGGGTGGCCGTCGGGCTGGCTCCTGCGGAAGACTTGCGGTGCGAAGATCTGGCGGTTGGAGGAGCGGCGCGCGCAGCGCGCATGTCGAGGAGGCTGTGATGGGACTCTATGGCGAGCAGGTCCTTCCGCGAATAATCAACGTCGCGTGCGGGCTGAAGGCTGTCGCGCCTCTGCGACGCCGCGTCTGCGAAGGACTCGAGGGGGACGTCGTCGAGATCGGTTTTGGCTCAGGCCACAACGTCCCGTTCTACCCGGCGGCCGTTTCTCGGGTTGCCGCCATCGAGCCGGCCGATGTCGGCTGGAGGCTGGCCGAGAAACGTCTGAGCGCGGCGAGCGTCCCCGTCGAGAGGGCCGGCCTGGATGGCCAGTCGTTGCCTTTCGCGAACGAGAGCTTCGACGCCGCCCTATCCACGTGGACGCTGTGCACGATCCCGGACGTCGCAGCCGCCCTTTCTGAGGTGCGGCGCGTGCTCAAGCCCGGAGGCACCCTGCACTTCCTCGAGCACGGCCTGGCCCCCGACGAGCGGGTGCGTCGCTGGCAACATCGTCTCGAGCCTATGGAGAAGCGGATCTTCGGCGGCTGCCACCTCACCCGGCCGGTCGTCGACCTGCTGACAGCCGCCGGTTTCACGATCACCGAGCTCGACGTCTTCTACGAAGAGGGCACCCCAAAGTTCGTGGGCGCCGACTCCCTCGGCGCCGCGGTATCTCCCTGATCGGCGTGGCAGCGCACCGGCAAAGCGGGAGCGCCCCGCTGGTGGTCAGGCGGCCGCCAGCTCGCTCGGAAGGATCTCCCGCGCTACGGCCGCGAACGCGGCTATGCGGGGATCGCGGGTGCCACGCCGCCATACGAGGGCGGTCTCGGAGCGCGGCAGATCACTGATGGGAACGAAGACCACGTCCGGATGTCTGATGTAGTCGCCGACTGACCGGACCGTCGGATGCACGATTACGCCGCGGGCGACGAGATTGAATATCTCCGAGAGGGTGCGAGGGTGAGCATCGGCTCTCGGAATCTGTTTGCCGCTGGGGGTTCGTCGGGG
This sequence comes from Thermoleophilaceae bacterium, assembly GCA_013813135.1. Lineage (GTDB taxonomy): Bacteria > Actinomycetota > Thermoleophilia > Solirubrobacterales > Thermoleophilaceae > JACVRW01. Next base: position 3,775 of record JACCSF010000040.1, read on the forward strand.
GATGTAAGCCTCGTACTGGTCCTGGGCCATACCGGCGATCCGGGGCACTTTGAAGTCGGCGAGCGCCTCGACTGTTACCGATCCGCGCTCGGCGAGTGGATGCTCGCGGGCGACGGCCAGCACCCTCTCCTCGCGGGAAAGGACGGGACCGATCGTGATGTCGCGGTGGCTCAGCGGCAGTCGATTGGCGACCAGGTCGGCGTCCCCGCGCCTCAAGAGAGCGAGCCAGTCGGGCCAATCGACGATGTCGCTCACCAAGACGCGACATCCGGGATGGCGAGCCTCGAAGATCGCGATGATCTCGACCAAATGTCGCCCTCCCGCCGGCGGGATTATCAGCGATAGCTGCAGCGCGCCGGTCAGCTGCCGGCTGGTGGCGTCGGCCTCGCGCAGGACGCCGGCGAGCTCATCGTGCGGCCGGCGAACCGCCTCAAGCAGACGGGCGCCCGCGCGGGTCAGCCCGACCCGGCGGCTGGTGCGGTGAAACAGTGGCGTGCCGAGCTTCGCCTCGAGCTGTTGAACGGTCTGGCTGATCCGCGATTGGCTGACGCCGAGTCGGTCTGCGCTGCGCCCGAAATGAAGCTCCTCCGCGAGGGTCAAGAACACCCGGATCTCGCGCAGTTCGACAGCCTGCCACATCGAGAAGCGATGCTAATCGATGCTGCCAGCGATGTCTCCTTGATCGCACCGCGCGAGCGGGCTAAGACTCGCTGCCCATGAGTGAGATAAGCCGCGTGATCTCGAAGGACGGCACGTCGATCGCCTACGAACGCGTCGGAAAGGGCCCGGCCGTCATCCTGGTGACGGGAGGTCTCGACGACGGCTCGGAGAACGCTCCGCTCGCTACGGAGCTGGCGGAGTCCTTCACTGCGTACAACTACAACCGGCGCGGCCGAGGGGAGAGCGGCGACACCCTGCCGTACGCCCTGGACCGCGAGATCGAAGACATCGAGGCGCGGGTCGCCGAGGCCGGCGGATCGGCGCACCTGTACGGCGTCTCGTCGGGCGGCGCGCTCGCGCTGGAGGCCGCGGCGGCAGGGGTCGCGATCGACAAGCTCGCCGTGTATGAGGTGCCGTACAACATGGCCGACGATTGGCCGCAGCGGTGGGGCGAGTACGTCGAGCAGTCGGGACGGCGCTCGCCGAGGGTCGCCGCGGTGACGCGCTCGAGCTCTTCATGCGGCTGGCGGGCTCTTCCGAAGAGGAGATCGCGGGGGCAAGGAACTCGCCGTATTGGCCCGGCATGGAGGCCATTGCCCACACACTCGTCTACGACGCGGCCTGCCTGGGAGATGGCCAGCCGCCCGCCGCCCGCCTGGCAAAGGTCACGCAGCAGACCTTGGTCGCCACTGGCGGCGCGCACCCACCCGGAGCGCCGAGCTGGGTCCTCGCCCTCGACCAGGCCGCCGACGCGATCGCCGGCAGCATCCCGCGTGCGCGACGTCAGACTCTCGAGGGTCAGTCGCACGTAGTCGACGCGAAGGCGTTCGCTCAAGTGCTCGAACCGTTCCTCAGAAACTGACTTCGCCGCGCCGCTCGCTCGCGAGGTCGATCCCCAATGCGGATCGAGCACGATTCGTGCGCTAGCGCTTCCGCGTGCTTGCGGCACTCGCGGTGGCCGGTGGATCGCGCCGGCCTTTCGTGATCGCGAGGCGTGGCCCGGCTGCAGGCCGGGGAGGGGGGCCGTCTCGGCGGCTACGGGCCTCTCTTGGGTAGATGGCGACGCCAGCCGCCCGCCCGCTGAGGCGCACAGATGTCCTCTCGACGAGGGAGGTGGCCGAGCTGCTCGGCATCCCGCGCTCGACCGTGCACGAGATCGCGCGCCGAGGCGAGCTCCCGGCGCGACGGGTCGGGCGCCGCTGGTTCTTCCTGCGCGACCGGCTCGCCGCGGCGATCACGCCGCTCGACGATCCGGCTGCCTGGAAGCCCCGAAACGGCGCTTGAAATCGCCTGAGCGCTACTCCACAGCGCTACTCCGCTCAGGCCACGACGACGCTGCAAACGCCGCCGAAACGAAGAAATCACCGCCGTAGCAGGGACTCCTATCAGCGCGAGCGACGGGACTCGAACCCGCGACCTCCGGCGTGACAGGCCGCGCCGACGAAAACGACGCCCGACGACGATCGACTACTTCTGCCTGCAGACGACGACATTCTGGGCAGGTTCCTGGGGCCGGCTTCGCACTGGAATGCGGAACGCCCCGCGGACGTTTGGGCGTGGATTGGGCGTGGCGCGGGGTGTGGCATTCGTGAAAACGTGAGCTAGCTGCACGCCCGCGGGTTAGAAACAGGAGTGGCCGTCCACCTTCGCGACCACCCGCCGGCCGCGCTTCAGAACAACGAGGTCGGCTGAGCAGTAGAACGTCTCGGTGCTCGGCGTGTCGTAGAAGGTGCCGGTGGCGGGGTCGTAGCCGCAGCCGGTGCACCCGTCCGGGTCGGTCACCGTGTACCGCCACTTCGAGCTGGCGGAGTAGCGCCGCGGGCCGGTGCGGAACAGGTAGCTGATCTTGGTCGGCTGCCCGGCGAAAGCGTCCCCCTTGGTCTGCGCGGCCTTGCGCGCCTGCTTGTAGGACAGCTTTGCCGGGGCTGCGTAGGCGTTGGTGGCTCCGACAGTCGCGAACGCCGCGAGCAGCGCGGCGACGATAGCGATCCGGGTCATGACAGCACCGCCTTCCTGCGGTCCTCGGAATTGAGTGGGCCGGTGACGCCGGCCCCTTGGGCGATGTCCTGCGCGAACGCCGCCTCGAGCGCACCGAGCATCCCGGCAGACAGTGGCTTGCGGTCCGTTGCCGCCAGCCCTAGATGGGTGCGGTTGATGGTGCGTGTTAGCGTCCTGGTCGTCATGGAGCTGATACCTCCATGGCCGGGCCGGGGGGCGTTGGGGTAGCGCTGCCCCGGCCGCTGTATCGGCAGCAGCCCGGGGAACCTTTAGCGCTGGTCTGACCCCGTCATACCAGGGGTGCGCGCCACCCTCGTGGCTACTCTCGGCTGTTGTGCATGGATGCCCATTCGGAAGCGCACGGCGACCGGGGCGCGCTGGTGTCGACTGAAACCGTGCGGCGCCCGGCGCCTCCACCGGCGCCGTCGTCCGGCGTAGCCTCGGGAAACATGACGAGCGCCGTCGACATCATCCTCGCCCATCACGAGGTAGTCCCCGTCGAGCCGCCGCCGGAGACGAACTCGATCGAGCCCGAGGTCCCCGTCGTCACCGACTTCGGCAATGGGGTGCGAGGGTCCGTCCCCGACTCCGGTGATCCCGCAGCAGAACACGCGCTGCTCATCGCGGCACTTACACGAGGAGGAACAACATGACCAAGATCAAGGGCAACGAAGGCTTCAAGCGTGCCTTCCCGATCCCCGGCGGCGAGCCGACCGGCAACCGGCTCCCATCGCTGCCGAAGGGCACCGGCGGCAAGCCGACCGGCAAGCGCGGCGCACCGGGCGCTGGCTCCATGGTCGGTCGCGGCGCCCACAACGGCATCGGCAAGAACGGGCGCTCGTGAAGCACCGGGCGCTGATCGATGCCGTGATCGCCGGCTCGCAGCCCGAGTCGATCGAGGCGAGCGAGCCCGCAGGCAACCCCGAGCCCTCGGGCGATCCTGGGGCGGAGCACACCGCGACGCTGCTCGGGCTGCTCGGGCGCTCGACCACCGACACCGACACCGAGGAGCCGGCATGACCGCGAAGACGACGACCGCCCGCGCCGAACTCGAGCAGCTCGTGCACGAGATCGAGCAGGCCGACAAGACACTGCAGGAGACACGCGCCGAGGCGGCCGAAGCGACCCGAGACCCCGGTCTCGCCATCGCCGAGGGCGCCGCGTGGGCCAAGGGCGACCACGCCGCAGCCGAAAAGATCGCCAAGCAGCGCCACGCGCTTGTCGAGGCTCGCGCGTCGTGGCAGGCACGGCTCGACGGCGCGTCCCGCGCATTCGACGCCGCCAAGCGCGACCGACAGTCGTACGTCGCCGCCCACGGCGACGACCTGATCGCTGAGCACGCCGTCGAGGCGAAGGCGGCCACCGCCGCGATGCTCGACGCCGCCGCCGACCTGCGCGAACGCGTCTCCCAGTTCACCACCATCGAAGGCAAGTTGCGCGGCTACACCCCGGTCGACCGCCACCGCCGCGACGACCCGCGGCTCACCGAAGTCGTGGCCGCCTGCGAACGCCTGCTCGACCCGAACTTCGCGCCGCCCTACTCGATCGCGCCGCTCGGCAGACCGTGCGCCCTGCCAAAGCCGACCGGACACCCCGGCGGACCGCGACCGCAGGCAGGCAACTTCGCGCCGGTCGCGCCCACCGCCGCCTGACCAGGGATGCCCCGCCCCCCTAGCAGAGACTTCGTTGCTCGGGGCCGCCCGAGCGAAAAGCAGGAACGCCGCGAACTGTTCGAACGGCTGGTCTCCGAAGGTCGCGTCGTCGTCCGGTGGGAATGTCCCCGGTGTGGCGGAGCCCACCACGTAGACGATCATGTAGGTGGGGTTCTCCGTGCCGTAGATGGCGACGATGACGACCATCTACACGTAGCTGGTCGTCATGATCATGTACATGTAGAAGCCGACGAACGGGTAGTACGGCAACCCCGTACCCCGCCACCACGAGGCGGCCTGACCGGATGGCCGCACGCCTCTGCGCCCACCACGGCTGCGGAGCGCTCCTCGACGCCGGCTCCTACTGCCCGACCCACACGCCCCGCTCCCTGTCGTCCAGGAGAACGGGCACGCACCGCTACCAACGAGCCAAGCGTGCGGCGCTGCGCCGCGCCGGCTACACGTGCGAGACGGCAGGCTGCGCCGAGACGACGGGTCTGGAAGTGCACCACCGTGTGCCGGTGTCCACTGGCGGGAGCGACGCGCTCTCGAACCTGGTCGTGCTCTGCGTCCCGCACCACCACGACGTGACGCACGGCGCCGCCGCGGACGGACCGGACCGTGAGCATGGACACCACCACCGCATGCCGTAAGACCATCCCGACCGAGCCCGGTCGGGGCGCCGGCACCCAGGGGAGGAGCCTTCGATTGCAGGGCTTTTCGAAGCCCTCCCCCTGCGGAGCGCGCGCGCCGAACTCGCTGCCAAAATGTTCGACGATGGCTCGCGAGAAGCGGATAGCGGTTCGGTTGGGCGCCGACGAGCTGGCGCGGCTGGAGGAGCTCTGTCCGGATGGGATGTCCCACGGCGCCTACATCCGGTCGCTGATCATGGAGGCGTCGCCGGCACGCGAGGTCGACTTCGCCAACCGGGAGGAGGCGCTCACGATCTTGAGCCGGATGGCACGCGACGGCAAGGTCGCCGCCGCGGTGGCGCTCGCGCGCGAGTTGCGCACGGACGGCCAGGAGGCGGCGCCGGACGACGAGCTGGCCCGGATTCTGCGTGGCGGCTGACCCCGCCACCTTCAAACGCTTCTGCGGGCTGATCGAGCTCAACCTGGAGCCGTGGCAGGACCGGATCGTCAACGAGTTCTACTCGCCGCGGCGGGAGAGCTTGTTCCTGATTCCGCGCGGCAACGGCAAGACGGCGTTGCTGGCGGCATTGGGCTTGTTTGAGCTGCTCGCCGACCCGGCGGCGGTGATCGTGTGTGCGGCGGCGACGCGCGAGCAGGCGCTCCACCTGTTCGACGCCGCCCGCAAGTTCGCGCTGCGCTCGGAGTCCATCCGGTCGCGGTTGACGATCACGCGGCGCGAGTTGCGCACCGCCAGTGAAGGCCGGCTGACGGTGGTGGCAGCCGACGCAGAAAAGCAACTCGGCTGGGACCCGACACTGGTGCTGGTCGACGAACTGTGCGCTCATCGCGATGACTCGCTCTACGTCTCCCTGCGCACGGCGTTGGTGAAGCGCCCCAGCGCGCGGCTGGTGACGATCTCCACCGCCGGAATCGTCGGCGACGGGCCGCTGGCGGAGCTGCGCAAACGCTGCCTCGGCCAGGAACACGTCGTCCGCGACGGGACGCTCACCGAGGCCCGCGGGCCCAACCTCGGCATGCTGGAGTGGGCGCTACCGGACGAGTGGCCGCTCGACCGCGCGGTCGAGGCG
>JACCSF010000045.1 GCA_013813135.1 Thermoleophilaceae bacterium
GCGTCACCGTGCGCGACGCGCTGGAGCGCTGGTACCGGCGCCGCGCCCGCGCCGAGGTCGGCCCGCGCCTTGACGAGGCCTGCGCGCGCTGGGGCTCGTCATACACGAGGCTGCAGATCCGCGGCCAGCGCACGCGCTGGGCGTCGTGCTCGTCGACCGGCGCGATGAGCTTCAACTGGCGGCTGCTGGTGGCGCCGCCGGCGGTGCTCGACTACGTGGTCGAGCACGAGGTGGTCCACCTCGACGTGCTCGACCACTCGCAGCGCTTCTGGATCCTCCTGTCCGAACGGGTGCCCGACTGGCGCGAGCACGAGCGCTGGCTGCGCCGCCACGGGCACGCGCTGCGGTTGTAGCGGCCCCTCTGCCGCTTCCTGCGGCCCCGGGCGCAAACAGCGGCTGGGGAGGGGGGTCAGTCAGAAGTCGGGACATCCCCGGGTCGTGATCGGGGTGCGCTGCGCTTGTGCCATCTATTGCTCGGCAACCCGCCCCACCCCGCTCGCGCGGGCGCGGGCGTGGCGGCTTCTGCCGGCCATCGATGAACGATCGAGCCCACCGCCCCGGCGAGGGCCCGGTGTGGCGGATTGTGCCCCCGATCCCCTTTCCGCCGCTGTTGCGCTCGCGGGGCAGCGCGGACCCGAAGGAACTATTCCCAACGGAAGAACCGCACCGCCAGCACGAGGCCCGCCAGCGTCCAGCCGCCCACCACGAGCGCCGCCGTGCCCGCGTCTCCGCCGCCGCCGACGATCGCCTCCGACAGCCCGTCGATCAGGTGCTTGAGCGGCAGCGCCTCGGCAATCGCCTTGAGCGCCTCGGGCAGGTCGTCGGACGAGTAGAAGACGCCGGAGATGAAGATCACCGGCAGGAAGACGGCGTTTGTGTATGCGGGCGCCGCGTCCTCGTTGGGGATGGCGTGCGAGAACGCGATGCCAAGGGCGGCGAAGCAGACCACGCCGAGCGCGGTGAACAGCACCAGCAGGAGCGGGTCCTGGGGCCAGTCCACGCCGTAGAGGACGTTGCCGATCGTGACCACGATCAGCACCTGCAGGAAGGCGTTGAGCGCCGCCGATGCGAGCAGTCCGGCCAGGTAGGAGCCGGCCGGCATCGGCGTGCCGCGCCAGCGCTTCAGCACGCCCTCGTCGCGCAGGATCGTGATGTTGAAGGCCAGCGAGGTGAACGTCGTGGCCAGCACGCCCATCCCGGCGATCCCCGGGATCAGGACCTCGAGCTCCTCCGAGTCCGCGGAGAAGGCGCTCGCGGTGAGCACGAGCAGCAGTAGCGGCAGCAGGAAGTTGAAGAAGGCGGCGCTCGGGTTGCGCCAGAAGAGCTTGCGCTCGAAACGGAACTGCTGCCATGCCAGCGCCGCCGGGTTCATAGATTCTCGCTCGTCAGGAACGAACGGTGCCTCGGGCTGGGGCTCACGCCGCATCGGCCTCTCGGGTCAACTCGAGGTAGACCTCCTCGAGCGTCGGCCGCGTGACCTCGAGCCCCTCGAGGCGCTCGCCGCGCGCCACGGCGTCGCTCGTGAGCCGGTGGAGCAGCTCGGTGGGGTCGTCGGTCTGGTGCTCGACGCGCCGGCCCTGCGATATGTACGACACGCGGTAACGGGAGCTGCCGGGGCCTAGGCTGTCCGGCGGCCCCTCGGCGACGATGCGGCCATCCTTGACGATCGCCACGCGGTCGGCCAGCTCCTGGGCCTCGTCCAGATAGTGGGTGGTGAGCAGCACGGTCTTGCCGAGCTCCTTGAGCCGGCGCACGACACCCCAGGCCGTCCGGCGCGCGGCGGGGTCGAAGCCGGTGGTCGGCTCGTCCAGGAAGACCAGGTCGGGATCGCCGATCAGGGCGAGCGCGAGGTCGAGCCGGCGCCGCTGGCCGCCGGACAGGTCCTTGGTCTGCGCGTTCGCCTTCTCAAGCAGGCCGACGAGCGCGATCGTCTCCTCAGGGTCACGCGGGGAGGGGTACACCTTGGCGAAGTGCGTCACGGCCTCGCGCACGGTCACGCGCCGGTAGAAGCCACAGCTCTGCAGCACGATGCCGACTCGCTCCTGCAGATGGCGGTCGCGTTGCTGGGGGTCGCGCCCGAGCACGCGCACCTCGCCGGCCGAGCGATCGCGGTAGCCCTCGAGGATCTCGACCGTGGTCGTCTTGCCGGCGCCGTTCGGGCCCAGCAGGCCGAAGATCTCCCCCGGCTCGACCGCGAACGACACGCCTCGTACCGCCTCGAACGACCCGTACGACTTGTGTAGGTCGACTACCTCGATCGCGGGCGTCATCAGACGCCCGCGCCGGCCCCGCCGCGTCCTTCGCCGGCGGCGAAGCGCGACGCGCCGGCCCATGCCGTCTCGCGCGTGGGGCGAGCGGCGCGCGCCTCGAGCCGCATGCCCTCCTCGAACGTGAGGCCGATTCCCTCGAGCGCCGCGGAGCGGTCGGCGAGCATCGTGTCCTGGGGAAAGCGCGCGAGCGCTTGCGCGATCTCCAGCGCCCGCTCCAGGTGCCGGCCTGCGGGCACGACCGACGTGACGAGCCCGATCCGCTCCGCTTCGTCCGCCTCCACGATGCGGCCCGTGAGGATCATGTCGAGCGCGCGGCCGAGCCCGACGATGCGCGGGAGGCGCTGGGTGCCGCCGTCGATCAGCGGCACGCCGAAGCGGCGCTCCGTGAAGCCGAGCTTGGCGTCAGCGGTGGCGATCCGCAGGTCGCACCACAGCGCCAGCTCGAGGCCGCCCGCGAGGCACCAGCCGGAGATCGCGGCGATGGCGGGCTTCGGCGAGATCAGGCGCGTGAAGCCGAGCGGGCCGTCCTCGAGGTCGAGCCGGGGGGCGAAGCTCTCGATCGCCTTGAGGTCGGCGCCGGCGCAGAAGGCCAGGTCGCCCGCGCCGGTGATCACCAGGACGCGCGCCTCCTCGTCGCCGACGAAGCGCTCATAGGACTCGGTCAGCAGGGCGGCCGTCGGGCCGTCGATCGCGTTGCGGCGCTCCTGGCGGTCGATCGTGATGACCGCCGCCGCGCCGCTGCGCTCGTAGAGGACGTCGTCAGCCATGGCGCCGAAGCTTGCCAGAGGCCGGGGTTTCTCAGACTGTTCACACCGGCGGGTCCCAGAAGCGGCAGCATTGCCGGTGCAGATCCCTCCTCGCGCCCGCGACCCCGTCCCGACGGGGTCGCGGCCTTTCTCGGGCCCTTACCAGCCGACGCGCTTGCGCAACTCGGTCGCCTTACGCGCTTCCTTGCGCCGATCGAGCGCGGCCTGCAGAGCCGAGAGCAGCGCGACCAGCACGGAGAACGCGATGACCAGGCCGAGGCAGAAGAACGTGATGATGCGATCGTCGGTCTCGCCGACCAGGCCCTCGCCGTTGTCGCCCGCGAAGGCCGGGGCGACGAGCAGCAGCCAGGTGGCGAGGACGAGCAGCGGTGCCAGGCGACGCATGCGTCAGAAACGATACCCGGCGCGCCGCACCGCCACCACGGTCACCGTGGTCCGCCGGCAGGCACTCGACGCCGACGCCGCTCGCCACGTGCACGAGGGGGCGAGCAGCCAGGACGTGATGAGTCACGCCCCGGCCCTCCGCTGATTCTGCTGCGCCCGCCGGGTAGGCTCTCACCGCCGTGGTCGACGACTCCTTCGATTGCATCGTCGAGATCCCCAAGGGGAGCCGCAACAAGTACGAGTACGACCACGCCCGCGACGTCATCAGGCTCGACCGCTTCCTCTTCTCCTCGGTCGTCTACCCGACGGACTACGGGTTCGTCCCCGACACGCTCTCGCTCGACAGTGACCCGCTCGACGTGATGGTGTGCGTGTCCGAGCCGACCTTCCCCGGCTGCATGATCGTGGTCAAGCCGATCGCCCTGTTCCGCATGGAGGACGATGCGGGCCTCGACGACAAGGTGCTCGCCGTGCCGCTGACCGATCCGGGCTGGAGCAACTTTGAGTCGCTCGATGACGTGCCCGACCAGCTCCAGAACGAAATCGCGCACTTCTTCACGGTCTACAAGCAGCTCGAGAACAAGAAGGTGGAGGTGGAGGGCTGGTTCTCGCGCGAGGACGCGGTCCAGGAGATCGAGGCCTCGCGGAAGCGCTTTCGCGAGTCCGGCGAGCACGCCTGAGCGCTCACTAACCTCTGGCCGCGGTGTCGACGCTCGAGGCAATCGTGCTGGGCATCGTGCAGGGGCTGACCGAGTTCCTGCCGATCTCCAGCACCGGTCATCTGCGCATCGTCCCCGCCTTCGTCGGCTGGGAGGACCCGGGCGCCGCGTTCACGGCCGTGACGCAGCTCGGGACGATGGCCGCGGTGCTCCTGTACTTCCGCCACGACCTGCTGCGCATCTCGCGGGCGTGGCTTCGGTCGCTGCGGGACCGCCAGGCGCGCCGTGAGCTCGACGCGCGCATCGGCTGGTACATCGTGCTCGGCACGATCCCGATCGGGATCTTCGGGGTCCTGTTCAAGGACCAGATCGAGACCGGCGCCCGGGACCTCTACCTGATCGGCACCGCGCTGATCGTGCTGGGACTGGTGCTGCTGCTGGCCGAGCGGGTGGGCACCCGCGAGCGGTCGCTCGAGCAGATCCAGGCGAAGGACGGCCTGGCGGTGGGCTTCGCGCAGGCGCTCGCGCTGGTTCCGGGCGTGTCGCGCTCGGGCGCGACGATCACGGCCGGCCTGTTCCTTGGGCTGGACCGCCCGAGCGCGGCGCGCTTCTCGTTCCTGCTGTCAGTGCCCGCTGTCGTACTGTCCGGGCTGCTCGAATTGGGCTCGATCCTGACCGGGGAGGAAGGGCAGCACGTGTCGACGGGCAACCTCGTGCTCGCCACCCTGCTCGCGTTCGTGAGCGGATACGCGGCGATCGCCTGGATGCTGCGCTACCTGACCAGCCACTCGACCGTCGTGTTCGTGGTGTACCGGGTGGCGCTGGGGACGCTGGTGCTCGTGCTGGTGAGCTCCGGGGCGATCAGGTAGGCCGGGACCCTTCGCGGCCCGCGTCGGACGACGGCGTGAGCCGCTTCCGCGCGATCGCCTAGCCTTCACCTATGCAGTTCGCCTGGAAGCTGGGGGTTGTTGCGCTGCTGGCACTGGCGCTGACGGTGCTGCCGGGAGGCGGAAGTGCGTTGGACGTCGCGCTCGCGCTGCTGAGCATCGTCTTCCTGGCGGCGATCGCGTTTCTCGGGTATCGGCTCTACCGCCAGTACCAGCTCGACATCGACACGCTCGAGCCGAACACGCGCCTGACCCTGTACGCCTCGATCGGGCTGGCGGTCCTCACCGTGGTCGGCACGGACCGCCTCTTCGACGTCGGGGGCGCCGGCATAGTGGCCTGGTTCGTCCTCCTGGCGCTCTGCTCGTACGGCATCTACTGGGTCTGGACCAAGTACCGCAGCTACAGCTGAGGGGGCTGGGCGCTCCGGCCCCCCGAGCGGCCCTTCCGCCCCGCCGCCGCACCCACTTTTGACTCGCACGTAACGCTGTTGTAGCGCGGCGACCTTGTTCCGTCACCCGCCTCGCGGCAGCGTCCCCTCGATGGCCGCTGGCATCGACAACGAGCGGGGACAAGCGTCGATCGAGCTGGTCGGGGTGCTGCCCATCGTGCTGATCGTCGGCGCCGTCGCCTGGCAGCTCGCGCTTGCCGGGCAT